>CALKVB010000437.1 GCA_937996605.1 uncultured Oxalobacteraceae bacterium
TCCGATCTCTCCAAAAGCTTTGCATCCGCCAAAGGAATATCGAGGCGCTTCACTTCTGCCGCCAGTAAACAAGCCGATGCTTCCTCCATCTTCTTTTGGAAAGTGATGATGGAATTGATTCAGCCGCTGGTGCCCAAACATTGTTTTTGGACGACCTCTCCAAATCCGACGTGCCAACTGTTATCTTCGTGCCGGAGGTCGTTGTCGCGTTTTTCCACCACCGGAATGAAGACCCGATTTCCAGCATTGATATGGCGTGCCATTTTGGCGTAACGGACGGCCAATCTGCCGCGTGGGGTCCCGCACGATACTCAGATCATCAAGAATGCGCCACGCATCATGGTCCATGGCTTCCGGTTCTTCGGGACGTTTGTGACGTCCGCACCAGAACTTTCCTTCTGGAGCATGACGTGGCAAACGGCGTCGACCGTTTGAAGGGGGCGGGCTTCCGACTGGAGATCTCCGCTGTCGCGCTCGATCTGGACTGTTACCAAAGAAATCTGCTAACGGTGGATTGGCATCAGGCTGATAGTCAAGCTCCAAGTCGCCTGGCAATGCATCCCCTTGCGGATCTGGGATTTGCACGATGCCAAGTCGCTGTTGAAGAATTCCAGACCAACGCGTGACCTGTTCTTCACTGCTCACCACTTCATACCATACACCCTCCTGATCAGACTCGTTGGGAAAGGAAACAAATCCAAAGATTTGTCCCAGTTCTTGCGCCAACACCGCTTGTGTATCACCACGAGGCAACCGAAGAACCACTCGTCCCTCGTTGAGAGTGCTAGCAAATTCCAAGACCGCCAAAAGAGCCAACAACCAAATGCCTTCACGAGCATTGGGTGGACTACACACAAACATCAACCGAGTCGCGCCGAAACTCGACTGAGGCCGAACATCATCACGGTGAGCCACAGCCAACGCATGCAACCAACCCATCTTGTCCACGATTTGAAACACTTGGATGATCTCCTTGTCCAAAATCGCGTTCCATGTGGCATCGGAAATGGAATTCCCGCACAACTGTTCGCGGGAGCGATCAACAACCCACTCTTGAGGGGTCGTCTGATTGTATAATACATCGAATTGACCAGCAAATGTGCTTTCGGTGATAGGAACTATGGAAGGTGCTTCTGGTAGCAACCCATCAAGACCTCCGTATTGACTGTTTTCGAGTTCATCCATTTCGATTTTATTTCTGAACCTCTTGCAACAAAAACTTGCGACATGCCAACATCTTCACGATATAGTGTTGAAGATTTGGCACCATGTACAACACAGGAACGGGATCTCCATCTGTGTCCGTATCATTGATAGAAGGATGCATTTGTACCAAAAACATTTGCGACACACGGATCCCATAGTTGTGCTCCAGGATGTACTTGTACAGATTCTGTTGTAAACTGTACGTAATATAGTTGCAATTCTCCAAATCGGAACAAGGACCGAACCCATACTCGGGCTCCTTTTTGGCAAACGCCGCGAAACTGCGATCACTGATTCGTTCGGATCGTTTCCAATCAATAATCACGTACGTACCCGTCGCGGGATCATACGCCAAGTAGTCAATCTTTCCAGCCACTCTCGTCTCGGGATCAAAAATGGCCCACTCGGTTCGAAACGGTTGGTACTTGGAAAAATGCTTTTGGTGCAAGGTCCAAAACTGCTTCCAAGGCTTTTGATTGCATTCGTCCACCTCATATGGTTCCTGATTCAGAAACTTTTCAATACACAAGTGCAACCGGGTACCCGCATTTCTGTTCTCCTCCCACACCGACAGGATGTGTTCTGCGGTATCGCACCGGAAATACTTGTAACTGGGCCGATGCTTGGCCGCCAAATGACTCTTGGTCGTACACGTTTGTGCCGCTTGCTTCACATCGTCAAACCCATTGAAAAAAGCCTTGATGATAGTGGTAGACGATACCACATTGGCACAACTCATCTGTGATCCATCCCACACAAAATAGACGTGCGGATCCTCAAACGCTTCAATCTGGTCATCCAAAGGATGGTGATTTGCATTGCACGTATAACGTTTGACACTCCGCTGTCCCAAACAGTCTTGCAAATAAGGAGTAGGCGCCAACGGACAAGGCTTAAAGGTGTGATGCTTGATCAGCATATTTCGAATGCGCTCATCCAATCCATGGTGCTGCAAATGGGCCACATAGAAATCTAACACCGAGGGGGTCGAGGCTGCGGGTGCTGCGTTATTATTGGGCACCATGTCAAAATCGGGCACAACCGGCTCATCCGAAAACAAATCAAACGACATGATTGGTATGCTTTGTTTCTTATTCATGACATCAGACACTACATGTATTGAAACGCGCTCAACGCAAAAACGAATGGGCAAACTTTTCTCCATTCTTTTTCAAACATCCGTCCGAGTATTCGTAGCGCGTGTCGCCGTCACAGGTCTGCAGATAGGTAATGTCCCGTAGCTTCATCAACAAGGTCACCACTGTGTCCACCACTGATGTCGCTTGAAACGAGGCCGCAAAGCGCTTGCCACCCATGTTTTCGACTCCAACCAGGAAACGACGAGAAAACATTTCTTGCAACTTCCAAGGATCATCGTCCAGGGTGTGGCTTTGAATCAAAACTCGGAATTGAGCCATGAATGCGTTTGAGTTTTGAGCGAACCAATGCAAGTTCAAGGACTGTTTTGCAACGATACGGAAGAAATTTCTCGTAAAATTCGGTCAAGATCCCGGTATTTGTGACAAAGGGAAATGATTTGGACCGGCGTCCATTTTTCTTCCGGAAATTCCTCCCACCGAGCTTGAATTTTGGCCCCATCCGACTTTTTTGGAAACATGAGCAACAGCAAGTCCCGAGTCTCTTCGCGATTAAAGCTGCCAAACTCTAGCTTTAAATCAAAACGCCCTTCTCTCAACAGTGGAGGATAAATCTTATCGATACGATTCGTTGTGGCACAAATAATCCGTCCACGGTGCTCTTCCAGTCCATCCAACAACATCATCAAGTTTTCCGTCGTCACTGCATCGTCCAGATCCTTTAGATGGGCTTCTTCCCTTTCGATCGTCTCTTGTATTTCCTTTCTGGCCTCAGAGTCCGAGGTATTTTGTAGCGAGCCGTAGGATTTCTTTCGATGTTTCGAGTAAGCCGACAAAACTCAATATCTCACAACCAAGAAAACCAAAACGCGTTTCGCAAGAACACTTTTCAAGAATTGGAAATTTTGAAAACTATGCTAATAAAGGAAGGTGTCAACTTTCTATCCATGTATGTCAAAGGTTCTGTGCTACGCAAAACCTTTGGAATCTCATCCACAACCCTGCAAAAATGGGCCAACGATGGACACATCGAATGTATACGACTACCTGGGAGCGGACAACGCATCTACAGCAAAGCGTCCGTTGAACGATTCATGCAACTCAGATCACAAGGACAGGCTGGTCGAACATGCATTATCTACGCCAGAGTCTCATCGCAACATCAGCGACCAGACCTCGAACGACAAATCCGAGACCTCAAAACAGCCTACCCTGACCACGAACTCATCCAAGATATCGGATCCGGACTTAACTACAATCGACCCGGATTGCAAACCCTTTTGGAACGAATTCGTCAAGGACGTATCCAACAAGTTGCAGTCATGCATCGGGACAGACTCTGTCGTTACGGAATTGAAATCATGGAATGGATCTTCAAGACGTTTGACACAAAACTCTTGGTTCACAGCAAAAATGAAGACGTTCACCAACTTGTTGACGACACACGAGAACTCTCCGAAGACCTCCTTTCTGTTGTCAACTTTTTTGTGGCAAGACATAATGGACGCCGCAGCGCTGAGAATCGCAAACGAAGAAGAGAGGAATCAAGCCAAGAGGAGGAAAAACCAGCAAAACGACCAAGAGGAAGACCAAGAAAAACAGCAACCACCAGCACAGAAGCGTCTGCGTGAAGAACTATGCGATCCAAGTACTTACCCGAACAAAAAGAAGAAAACAGAAAGTACCACCAAAGAACAAGCCATACCCAAGCGGAAGTTCGATGAGCAGCCGAAAGGAAGTCCAAAGCGAGGCAAGAAGCGACCAAGAGAGGATACCAAAGAAGAAACCGAAAACCAGAAGGCAAAACGTATCGCCAAAGAAAAGGTTGAGCTATTCCGGCTTGAAAATGGTGTTGGTCGAAACGGTGCCCAGCCCAAACCATCGGCAAAACATGTGAAAGATGACAAAGACACGCAAACGGATACATTTCAAGATAACGTCAGCAAGCCTCATGCCAAATCGGATCAAGAGAAGAAGCCTCTCATCGAGTTCAAAGTTCGAAACGTTCGCATGTTTCCTACGTCAAAACAGAGAGCTATCCTTCGAAAGTGGTTCATCGGTGCTCGATGGACCTACAATCGATGCGTGGAAATCTTCAAACAATATGGAACTGCGGGTGCCAAGCTGAATGTGATGCGCCAAACAACCGTGAACGCGGGTGTTCATGCAGGAAAACCAACGGAATGGGTTCTCGGTACACCAACCGAGGTGCGGGAGGGTGCTATGCGAGACGTGCTGAAAGCGATCCAATCGAACTTTCAAAAGATGAGAAAGACCAAAGACTACTCATTTGAACTAAAATTCAAGGACGGCAAGGGCTCGGACTCCATCTTGATTAGCAAGAAGAAGTGCAAGCTTGAAGCAGAGCTATTATCGGCAATCAAGATGGAAAAGCATTTCAAGCCTAACTTTGATCACGATATGCGTATCGTTTGGAAGCGCAATACTGGCACCTTTCTTTTGAGTGTCCCAGTTCCGATAGAGCAAGTGTGTACGGACGAAGCTCCACATGGTTTATCGCCAATCGATGGCGTCATTGCTCTTGATCCTGGCGTACGAACCTTTATGACCGGATTTGATCCCAGCGGGAAAACATTCGACTGGTGTGGCGGCGATCAAGCAAA
Source organism: uncultured Oxalobacteraceae bacterium (assembly GCA_937996605.1). Classification (GTDB taxonomy): domain Bacteria; phylum Pseudomonadota; class Gammaproteobacteria; order Burkholderiales; family Burkholderiaceae_D; genus Undibacterium. Next base: position 4,928 of record CALKVB010000437.1, read on the forward strand.
ACTTCGGAGGTTACAGCGGCACCTTCGCCGACTGAGACGTGACATTCAGTCGACCGAAATCCGACATCACCAGCGGTATCGGCTGAGAAAGGCGGCGGCTCGTCTCGAGGAACGCATTCATAATTTGGTGGATGAAGTTCATCGTAAGTTGACGAAATGGCTGTGTGAGAACTATCGCGTGATTTTTATGCCAAAGTTTGAAATCAGTCGAATGGTGCAAAGCAAAAAGTTGTCTACGGATACAAAACGCGGATTGTATGTTTGGCGTTTTCATGAATTTCGACAGCGACTGCTAGCGAAGGCACGCGAGTATCCTTGGGTCCAAGTATTCATTGTGAACGAATCGTACACGAGCAAGACGTGTACGCATTGCGGATGGTTCCATGAGAAGCTTGGTTCTGCAAAGGAATTCATGTGCGATAACTGTAAGAGTAAGCATGGACGTGACGAAGGAGGAGCTCGTAATATATTACTTCGGCAGCTGGGTCTGCTGTTGAAGGATCGACTGAATGCTGAAGCCGCCCTTTCAGGGCGTTTGCCGCTTGGGCCATCAGAGGTAACGCCTTCGGGCGTTACTGAGGAAGATGTATTGCTGATTACTCAGCAAAAGTTTGAATTCATCAAGAACTTTGAGTTTAAATAAAGCGTATCATTCATAAAGTCGTAGATGCCGCAAGCGGAAAACTTCCATCCATAGTTGTTCAAAACGAACAATGCAAAGGCGTGATCGAAAGGTCCGCGGTGCAGCAACCATGATGCTTGTATCGTGCTATAGCGCGCTTCTTCTTCGCTCAACGCCTCACTTTGATGGCGAGGCACAATGCATGAGTGCGTTTTCTTTGAGCCAACACGAATCTTGGATGTCAGCTTATTCAGCCAAGGTTTGGCTAGTAATCGGCGAATCAACACTTTCCAAGAAACGGTTGAAAAGGACGCCAATAAGGCCAGTAATATGCCATTGATCAGCGTGTTGGTATGCTTGTCCATGGACCATTCCTGACTGATCAAATAATGCTTGGCCAAGTCATAAACCGCCGTCGCAATCGCAGACATTTTTGCAGACGTTTGAAATAAGACATTCAAATTGCGATGAAACGCTCTTTTATCGATTTTATATTCATAAAAATGGTCGAGATCGAAGAATATTATCTACCACAACATGAGACGCAACACAATAGACACCAAAGGAAGAAAGTTGATCGAACTTTCGGATGCTTGAGATCATGCATTTGATCCAAAATTCGCTGTGTTCTCTTGATGATTTTGCCAATGTTACGACGTTCGCACCATTTGGAAGATCTTTGAGCTTGACGCAGATTCTCGACACTGCATGCCAGATCTTGGACCGTCTTGTCGATTTCCGCACGATCCTTTTCAGCTGACCACTGAGAGGCCTTGACCTCAAGTTCCTCCAACAATTGTTCGAGGCGAAACAGATAGTCCTCTGGCTGATTCATCTTTGTCCGTTTGAAATAATGAGCAAACGAAACTCGAATCAAGTATGTAAGCATGTTTCTATTTTTATGACGAAAAACTTCGTGAAGAAGGCCTTCGAATCAGCCAATGACTTTTTCGGTGGTCCCAGACGATCACGTGGCCATAGTCTGTAATCGCAAACTTCAATGTCTGATCGGGCTGAAGTCGCATCAATTGATGATTCTGCTGATACGTGTACCGCCTTTGTCGCGCATGATACTTGAATACATACACTCGATCCCCATCGATACGACGCACCGTAATGGCCAGAAATTCTCCTGACGCCGAACCCACAAAATGCCATCCAAACTGCAAATGTCCTTGCTCCGCTGCCGAAAACGTCTCTGGACAACCGATGGTTTGCACCAAGGATCGATCCTTTAAGGAATACACATAGACCACACCTGCCCCAAACATTGGATTGGGCGTAAAAGGAGCCGAAACAACCAAGCGATCGCCAAAAATCTGACAACACATGCCGAAACCTGTACCTCGACTGGGCGCCTCCAATTTCCAGTTTCGTTCCAGTCGCGACACAAAGGGATCAAAGTAGAACACGTCCACCACGCCATCCCACTGACGATACTGGGCCATTCCGTGCACCAAATAATGGGAACCCACTGCAAAACTCGACGGCAAGCCAAAGCGCCACATGGAAACTCGAATCGGGTGCAAAGCAAAACGGTTGTGGCCCACGCGATCGACCCGGACCAGTCCTTTGTCGGAAAGACCCACAAACCGTTCGGTCTGAGCCTTTCCTGTTCCAGTCTTGACCACACTCCATCGTGTTGAACTCGTCAACAACGGAGATTCAAGTGTTTCACAAACCGACCACACATGGTCATCATTGACCGTATACACCGACACTCGTCCCGACATCTCACTCATCACCATGAGCGTGTGATTTGAATTCACGGCCCAATCAAAATCGTGATCCATTCGAACCAATGGTTGCTGGGGTGGACGAATACTCAGCGGTACACAGCTCCACAAAACTCGTTGCGAAGAACGCAGCGACCGTGCTTGAATCAAGACACTCTGCGGATACGAATGCTCCGAATCGACCGATACTTGCTCGATTTGATACCGGTGTCGAATTTCATTCCAAGGAAACATGGGAGACATCGAGTAGGCGAACGGTTCGTCCCACACCAAACGTTTCGGAACGAGACGCACCATGAGTTCAAACCAAATACTAATTGCCACCCAGACTATCATTATTGGCTGTTTCTTTGTGGATCAGAGATTACGCATCTCTCGGGGGGATGGGAATTCTTGTCCAATCCAACAACCTCCTGTTACTGTCACAAACCTATCGAATTCCACGTTCGCGCACAAACCCTCCACCGTGCGAACCCAATTGCAACCAGGCATAGCCACGTTCAGGAAATGCTGGAACGCCGACATTTCGCAAACGCGTGCCAGTGTCAATGCATAGTGATGAGTTTGGATCTTGCGAACTACCTCTTGCAACACGTCAATACATTCCGAGGCTCTGTGATCCAAATACCACTGCGCAAAGAACAGGGTTCGAGTACCATAGTATACATCATACATATCCCAGAATGAAACGTTCTGTTCTACACGTGCCGATGCATCTTGAAGAGTTTTCATTTCATGTTGCAAAAACTCTGCAACGTTTCTGTCAAATTGGGATAGATCCAATTCCGGTCTTTCGTGGTAATGACTAATCACTTCATAAAAAAATTCGCGCGCAAAGTCTTCCAGTGCCACATCTCCGATGTTATCTCCAAACCTTCGTTGAAGAGCTCGACGAATGTTTCTCAATTGTCGGTGGTTGCGCTCAATCCACTGAAACGAATCAAATTGAGCAAACGGCTCTGGATACGACTCATCTTCTTCCTCCTTGTCATCATCCACCTCCATGTCTGCCTCTGCTGGAGGAGGGTCAAAGTTTCCGTTGCGTACTCTGTCTTGAATTTCCGCTACCATCTGTGCAGTAATGGATTCCTCGTTGTAGTTTACAGGGTGGTCGGCAACGGATTGGGTTGCTTTGCGAAAGATGGTTCTGATCTGATACGGTGAAAACTCAATCTGCGTGTGCAACTCGACTGGCAACGCATTCTGCGACCATCGGGATAGGATGTACATGGCAAGATCGAGCACATTGTAACATTTGAGTTTGTTCTGATAACGAATTCGAATCAAGCGATACTCTGGAATGTCGTCACTCATCATGATCGGATCCGGTCCACAGGTTTCGTTCCTCTCCTCGGAGCTCAGTGTCGGATCATCTTCTTCAAGCCAAAGACCACTCTTGTCCATAGGTTTATTTTTCATGACTACTGGGGAGAAATTTCCAAATAGGTCTCAACACTTTGAAAAAGAATGCATGCACCCACCACACGCCATCAAATCGAACCACCTCCAGACAATCCTTTCCGTATTGGGTCTTGAGCAGTCGCTCAGGGTTGGCTGGCAGCGGTACCTCCATTCCATCAATGGTTTTCCATTGGATCGGCAAAACATCCGACTTGCTCCAAATTTCTCGGGGATTCACTTCCACTTCGTCACCATTCCAAGATTCGATTTTGGCCAAAGTGCCAAGAGTCACTTCTTTTTCGAAAAACAAATCAAAGGTGGGAGACGCCAGTCCCTTCAGACGACAACGCATGCCCGTGGAATTTCCAAACTTTGGAGCTCGCTTCAAGGATCCCCATCGGAGATGAAACACTTCCAATCCCTCTTCTGCACAGTCATCGACAAATTGTTGGCTCCACACATACTCTCGATCTTTCCAATGAACCAAGTGACCATCCTCATCATCATCGGCCGGATGGAACGTACCGTGGCGAATCATGCCGAGAAGCGTTCCTCCAGACACAAAATGCTCAATGTTTCGACGACGAAGAACCGAGATCACCTTTTGAAGCAGTGTGCGCATGCGCTCTTGGTATTCGGGAGCGATGAGTGGCAATGCGCTCAACGAGTTTCCGCGCGAGTCTACAATAGGCAGATTCGGCATTTTGTACACTCGATCCCCCACTCGATACTCTTCTCCAGGACGAACTGATCCCTCAAACATATTCGCATTCGTTCTATACCATACTGCAGCCACTGCCAAAGCAATCGATCCCACGGCGGAAAGGAAAAACCACATTCTCTTTGTTTTGAAACATCCAAACAGAGTGAAGCACTGCGTTTATCACACATCTCGCACATGACCGTACAAATGTTGAAAGGTCGGAAAACGTAAGGAATAAGAACCATCGGCGGATCGAAGCTCTTCAAAATACTTGACTGCAATAATCTTGTTGAGAAAGAACTTTGGATTTTTGAACATTTCTTGTCGTTGCTCCACCGAGAATCCACTGCCCACCGATACAGGATAGCCCTTGTGAAGAATTTCCACTGCCGTCACAGTCTCGATCTCCTTTTCCAAACCTGTTTTCGGATCCACCATACGAAACGGACCAGTTTTGAATCCCAGAATCTTGTATTCGCCCGTCTGAAACTTTTTCACTTTCAGCAAATTCTTGGTACGCTTTCCTTCGTACCCCACATCCTTTCGAAGCATCAAACCTTCCCAACCTCGCTCGTCCACCTGATCTTGCCACTCACGGAACACGTCAGGTGTATACAGTGCTTGTGGCAACAGCGATACTTGACGATGAGCTGTGTTTTGCGCCATCAGAGGCTGCAACAGTTGAGGAGCCCTTGCCAATCGTTGAGAAAAAGTCAATACACTTTCCCCATGGTCAAACTCTTCCTTGGTCAAAATGTCAAAAACAAATAAATGGAACGTTTCCATGGGTTCGTGACGTTTCACCGCTCCTACCGCCTCCGAAAAAGATTCGCTGCCGTCCGACCGAACCACGCAGATTTCACAATCAAAGACAAACCCCGGAGGCACAGAACGGGCCACCATCTCATTCAAATGTTTCAACGAAACAAAGGGGTTGCCAGCGCGAGAACAACTGCGAACCGGCGGTGTAGAATGGACTTGGACACGACAGCCATCCAACTTTCGGCTGATGAACCACCGCTCTCCTTTTTGCACCGAGCGTTGGAAGTAGTCCATATGCTTTTCAATATCATACGCCAAGGCCGGCGAGTACTTGTTCTCATCTGCTCCACCCAAAAAGGCTTGGGTAAACAAAGCCCGGCCTAGCCGGGTCTTGAGATCTTTGGTCGCAATCTTGAGGATCAAATCCTTGTGAGTGGGATCACGCTCGACCAAAGTCCATACCATTTCCTTGGCATCATCTCCACTGACAGCTCGTGATGTTAACGCATTCAACATCTGGGTGACATCATGCGGGAAACGTCGGGCACGATCCGGAAACCGGGGAAACTTGGCTCGCTTGTAAGTCTCCAAACTGGCTTTGGTCACTCCTGTGGTCTTGTGCGGATCTAGCAACACATCCAAAATCTCTTGCAAGTCAGGAAATTGGCGCAAAATGTCTACCTTTTCCAAATTGCTGTTGGTGGAGGACAACTGGTCAATGCATTTTTGTAATGAAACCAGAATGGGATCCATTGTTTTATTCTAGAACTTCATCGTTGTTTCAGGCGTTTCAAACGCGCCTCGAGTGAAACCAAACAAACCAAATCAAGCCAAAAAACTAAATTTAACCTGTTCAAAAGATGGGCAACACCAATGAAATCGCGTGCTCCAGACGCTTGTTTCATATGCATGCAAAGCAGTATTGGTTTCGAAACCGAAATAAGTTGGACCATGAACCGATCGACTTCAAAATCACCGCCGTTTATTCTCGCCGGTGTCCTTTGCGAAGTGAGGGGTTCAGTCTCGGCATTCCGCTTGGGTTCTTTTTCATTCCTCTGGTGGATACAAGTGACACGCGATTCACGGACGAGATCACGTTTGACGTATCTGTCTCTCCCTCTCAAAACGTAGACCAAATCATCCATGACTACACCACGGGCTCCCGTTGTGTGGAATGTGGACACCAGTCAAACTGCCGTGAGCGTCGGCGTTAATATCTGCATGGTTTTGCCGTCAAAGTCAAACAATATACATTTCATGTCTGTCACGTCCCGTAACTCACTGAATACAGATAGATATTCCAACGGATCATGCGGAGTCGAAGAGCAGACTCTTTCATTTGGTTGTAAAGAAGACGGTTCTACCAAAAGTCCGTAGAACAGACTGCACTTGGGATAGGTGTTTTGATGTTCCAACACGTCGCGAGGCCAAAACAAATGCATGATGCCTCGAGATTTCACTTCCTGTAAATCAAACTTTCTAGTTGCCACTCAGTCAACGGTGTACCATAGCATTCGATCGAACCCACTGCGTCATTGAAATTCATCAACTGTTTCACAGAGTCAATATCCAAAAACGCTTCACCGTAGAACACTTTTTGGCCATTCATGGGTTTACAGAGGTGGCAAAATCGAGAATTGTCCACTTTTATTAGCTGTTCTGAAAGGCCTTTGTTTCGTTAAACAGACAATAAAACTGCCAATAGTTGAAATCACATCAAAAATAGATCGTTAGAGTCCATCCATAAGCGCCTAAGCACATGTATTTACGTCTAGACAATCACGCCACCTAAGAAAAAAATTGTCAGTCAAAAGAAAGGTCGGTTCATTTTCCAAACGCTTCGCATCAAACCTTGCAAAACCAATCGAAATGACGCAGCCGATGGCTCATTCGCGCGTACCTTTTCCAATTACTCATCCGTCTAAGGCATTACTACACGATCCGCGACCTAGCGACACCGAAAGTGACAACAGCCCAACGTCATCGATGGCATCCCTTGCAAATTCGATGAACCAGTCGCCGTCGTCGCCCTTTACGCCCAACGATAACAAGACCGATGATTCACCCCAACATGCTCCATCATCACAACCCGCCTTCCAAGACGACGATATCGTACCATCGGACGCAGAATGTGATTTGGACCTTGGCAAAGACTTTGCTCAGTACACTGTCAACATGGATCGCGCAATCCAAGACGGTACTTGCACGTTTACCGAGTTTACGTTATGGGGTTCTAAGTGATGCGTACATGAAGTTTTATCTCGTTCTTTTATATCACGCTCGCATGTTTTCCACACTTAACAAGAGTACATTCTTTTCATACAAAGTTATCTTCGTATTCTTTTGCGGTCAACGGCTCTTTCGGCCTTAGGGCGCTCTCTGGCAAACCGATAAGTTCGTTATCCAAAGAACCTCGAAGAGCGCTTGGATCACCTTGACTTACTGCGTCGGTAGCAGATGGAACATACTGAAGTCTAGCAGTTGACACCGGAACCGAGTTGGTGCTATGGGCACGACGACGCGCGACTGGCAAAGGATCGATGTCTGACTCTGCCGATTGCTCCGCAGCTGGAGTAGCCGGCAGAAGCTTACCAGCACCAGTCATGATCTCTGGAAATGACTGCCACTGGAAAAAGTTGTTGCTGGGAGAACAGTACTTCTGCAGGCGGTTCTTTTTACGATCGTTGTAGTACTTGTCGTGGTTATCCATCAAATGACGCACATAGGCGACTGGATACACCTCGCGACCAGAGTCGTCTCGTTGCACCGGCACGTGAACAAGAGCACGCAAAACGCGATCCTTGAAGATCCAGAAGTCTTTATCAACATGGTCCCATCTGTTGCCACGACGGTTCAACGGGTGTTCCACCATCTTGTCGAGCAAGTGACGGAAGAATTCGTTCGTATCTGCTAGCTGACGAAGCGTAGTTTGTTCCACCATCACACTCCATTCCTGTCGTGCGACAAGAAGTGTTAAAAAGAGCCACTAACGACGGCAGAATCCACGAAATGCACCCTACCGGAGCGTCGGGAACCGATGCCAACGCGGTTTTCAGTTCAACTGGATCCTTTAAGTAGGTCCTTCTTTTCGGAGGAACTGAGAGCGTGTTAATCGACGCCATCCGCTCGCAGTACTTGAGCGAACAGAATCCCTTCGTGCAGAGCGCCAAAACAAGAGACTTTCTCGTGGCCCTTAGTGCCCCTTAAAGTCTAAGCACATGCAAGCCGCTGCAGATCACTGTAGGTTTATCACCTCTGCAAAGAAATCTCCGACTGTTGACACGGCTTTTCGAAGGCATCCATACGTTTGTCTTCCACACTTGTTCGAGTCACCACTCCTTGTCAGATTCGATCTCCACATCATTCACTTGTGTAGCTATGCTCCATGGAAATTTCAGCTTTCCATGCGTGTCACGAGGCTTTTTATTGCTATCAAAAGAGTATCAATTCACTACATCGGCAAACGACGCACCACGAACCCACGACTTGAATCAGAATCAGAAGTAGGAGCTGGGAGTGGCAATGATGGTGATGGGTTTGGAGCGACGCGGGCATTCAACCTTTGAAGTGCGGTACGAGCTCGAGTGTGAACCGAATAGAGATGTCCAAAAGTTCGTACCATGTTCTCAAGATAAGGAACATACGGCAGCAAGACCGCGTGATAGGATGCTTGGTATTGTGCCGCGCCTGCAGCGCTGGCAAAGGCACCACAAATCCCTTCGGCGATCTTGGCGTGATTGGGATGTTGCCGACCGCATTGCAGGAGCACCTCCAATCCCCCCTTTGCTACGAACCGTTCTAGAAAGATGCGGTCGGAGCTGGCGTTGCAAAGAATGCCGGTAGTGCTCTCACAGATCCTAGAGTCAAGAATGAAGGTCCGCAGAGTCTCCAACAGCAAGTCGACCGAATCTGTTTGCTTGGCCAAGTGGGCACAGTTTGATAGCAAAGCAGTGGCATTGCAGAGAGCCGCAGTGGCGAGAAACGTGATCTTCGCTTGAGTATGCTTGTAGATGCGGAGAACATTCAGTAAAAGCGGAATGCCACCCAAACTGCCCAATAACTTTTTGTTCTCGGGTGCAATTCCCACGTTTACCAGAACGCGACATGTTGATCGCACCACATCCGTATCTGTGTCACCGGAATTCTGCTGTGTATCCGAAGCTCCGGCGGACGAATTGTCTTTGGACTCTGGAGACCAATCTCGAAGCCGTTCCTGACTCAGGCGCTGCATCAAAGTCCCAATGGTGTGCTCAAGACCCCGGTGGCTGGTGATTGCTAACTGGTAGTCTCTGCTGACGCACATGTCTGCGAGTGCAGAGAAGACGGCAATGGCGATCCGATTATCCTCAAAGTTGGCGCTTTGGAACTGGATCATCAACCGGATTCCGCCCTGGGCTATGATGCGAAAACGAGCTTCGTAGCAACAGGCCATGTGCGCCATCCAAAATGCCAGCGCCCGTTGGAATTCCATGTCACGCGGCGGAGGTAGATTCGGGGTCCAAAGTATACACTCCGAGGGCGGGGGGAGTTTGGCCTCGATGGCATTGCGATGCCACGAACAATAGAGCTCTTCTCGAATGGTCGAGATGAAGATATCCACGATCTTTGACACAGCCATGGGCTTGCGAAAAGCCGGCGTTTTCGAAAGCATTCCAAAGAGCATGATGATTTGCTTCTTCACTGGGAACGATTGGTCGGCAACGGAGTAAAAGGTGGTGCGCAATGCCAAGACAATCTGCTCCAGACTCTCGGTTAAGGCTTGTGTGCTGGATCCCTGGAGCAAGACATCCGCTCGTTGCAATGCTTCTTGAATCGCACAAACGTTGGAACTTGGTACGAACTGCTCCACCATAAGTGTCAGTAATTCTGCCAGTCCGAATTGCTCCAGAGGTAGGGCAGGGTCGACAAGCTTTGGCATGAAGATCTCTGAAGGCTTGGCTCGGAACCAAGGAATGGGCGGCTGCATGCATTCGAGATCGAGGGCGTTCAACAAGGCGATGTTCATCGGGAATTCGGCATGGCTCTGTGTTGCTCGACAAGTGGCACAATTGAATGGAGCACCGGGCGCAAGGTTTCGGCGTTGCTCCATCAAACACGAGTGACAGAAACTATGCCCGCACCCCAATGTTCGAGGAGCACGAGACTCGTTTTCTCGACGATACGCTTCAAAGCAAATGGTACACGAAGGCACTTTCAGATGAAGTTCAACGGCATCGCTGACTTCGAAGTCGGGTTCGGCTGTCGCTGAGGTTGCCATTTTTGCTTTAGGCGTTTGAATTGTAATGCATGCAAGCAGACAACAAGGCATCAAGCCACAAATTTTTTTATTCTGGTCTAAACCCGGGGTCAGCATGAAATCACGAAAAAAAAGAAAGATTTTTTATGAATGAAAATTTGGTTGAAAGTCACCGAAAAATTGAGAAAGGCATCACTTTTCCAAAAGGAACGATCAAACATGGAAGTCCAGGTAGCCTCGAAGCATGAATCCATGCTTTCGCGTGCCGAGCAATTTGTATCCATGCTCAAGAGAAGCGAACAACAAAGCAAGGAACGTATTCAAGACTTGATTCGTTGTGACAATGTCATGGATGGACTAATACGAGACAAGGAGCAAAAATTGGAACAGATTGACCAATTGTCGAACCATTTACAGCAACTGAAGCAAAAGCTTCTTTCCACGAATCGAACAGTGTTGCCCGACGACTATGTCACTTCCAAGAGCTTTTTGGATCTGCGAGTGTTTATGTCGTATTTTACCATGCTCCATTCCACCATTCAACCCCTACCCATCCTTGACTTTGTCTTTCAAGGCGATCCTGCTCCCCAAAACATTCACGTGCTTGTCTCTATTCAAGGTCTCGGCCTGTTTGAGACAGTGCTCAAACCCTTGTTTCGAAACCCAGAACTCATCACCAAAACTCTCATCCGGAAACTCATCAATCGACTCAAACACTCGGACGTGGCGGTGGACGTGAGTGACACCTACTCGCACCTATTCGGTCGAATCAAACGCATGCTGGACAAGCGGTGGCTTTCGAAATGCAAGAATGACGTGATTCGTATTCCATTGTCCTACTTTTTACCCTTTGTGGGGAAAGAAGGCGACCTCTATACCAAACGTTCGGATGCTTTGCTGTGGAGCCAAGAAACCTTGGCCAAGATCCGAGACGACACGCTGGAAATCCCTCACTTGGCATTCAGTTCGGGGGATATGCGGGATCAAACGTCCTACATGGCCTTTTTGTTCCAGTTTGTCAAGAACAAGAACCCCACCATGGAAGCCTTGAATGCCCTCAAAAAAGACCAATTCAAGAAAGTTCGAGCCAGTATACTCCGCTGCAACTGGTGGTCCACTCCCGCCTATCTCGAAAAACTTTCAGATCCCGCCTTCCAAATGGCGGCCCGCTGCATCTCCGACGCTTGGGCTCCCGAAAGTGCTTTACATGCTCGAATTCAGGAAATCTATCATGGACATTGGGGATTTTGCTGGACTCAGAAGCCTAATCAACCCATTTTGAAGTGCAATCTTTCTATTGCAAGTCCCAAAACACGCAGCGAAAAACGCAAAAAGCAAGAACAACAAGAAGACGAAGTACAAGACGAAGAAGCATTGGAGGCTCCAGTCAGCAAGGTGACTCGAGTCGCCGAGGTGAACGAACCTTCAGATATGGATGAATAGTTCATGCGGCTCCTTCTTCTCCTTCCACTTGGCATGCACACAATCCAAGCAAATCTTGAAGTGATGTCTGGTGTGGCTGTTCGATGCCAAACAAGTGTCCCACGAATACATTATGATCCGCCGCATAGAATACTTTACCCAAAGTGACTTGTCGAAATCTTTCATGGGTCAATAGTTCCGCAGCATGGGAACAATATCGTAAAAACAAGAACATAGCTAAACGTTGACAATCCATGCATCCATGTGAACGTTGTAGCTGTTCGAAACTCGATAAAAGAATCTGAACCTTTCGATTTTGACTGCACAACAATTGATATGACTTTTCGTCCGGAACTTTTGCAAGACAAATGTGCGTATTCCACTCGATCACAGTCTCGTTCCAAGCGGGATCAACAGACATGGCTCTCTGACGATCTAGCGAATGCGAGCGAGAATGATTTTATTTGGTTTCAAACCCTCATGAGTTGAGGCATCAGAAGTATAACTCTGCACATTCCATCATGGAGAACGAATTTTGGAATACCGACATTGACGGATCAAATGTGATTCATTTCATCCGAATCTCGGATGGAGGCGTCATGATCCTATTCAACGGGGTCACCTATCCAACTTCAGAAATCAGTGGCTATGACGGGCAAATCACACCGACCAACTTGCTCCATTGGGTCATGCGAGAATGTCACCACATCTGCATGATGTGCACCAGAACCTTTACGGAGGAGATTGTCACTCGAAGAAATCAGCTGCATGTCTTCCAATGGGGAGACCATTTCTACGTCTTGCCAACCGCGTTCTTCATTGATTTGGGCTTTTTCTTGGGAAAACAGGCGCGAATATTGTAATTATTAGCAAGTGGCGTTTGGGGTGAATGCTACTAAAATTCATTAAAATTACCTAACTAAGTACACTGTAGCCTCACGAGCGGTACGGGTACCAAAGCATTCGAATGAATGATTCTAGCGCAGAATTGTGGAACCGTGCAAGAGAATGCACGGTCAGAAAGCACGAAGTGTGGAAAAATGGGCAGGTTGTATTCAGTATACAATTCAAAGGGAAGGGTAACGTGCGCGTCTTTTTCACTCCCAAAGCCTCTGAGAACCCTTTCAACTGCAGTTGCCCAGACTACAAAACTAGATCCCGAAAACCTGAGCGATGTGGCTTATGCAAGCACATTCTCGCTGTTTCGCTGTATACACTACAACAACAGAAAGACTCTTCTTTACGTGAAACCTCTGACGCTTTTGAAGGCTTTTTTCGAACGTCTGCCGTACCATTTTCCCTCGAGTATAACAAGGCGAAGTTTTCGACCGACACGACTGACGCTGGACTATCGAAAGATTCAGACGGACAGTTTTCGTCCACTTTATCAACAAAGGTTGGTGTCGACACTTCGGTAACACCAACGGTTGTTCCGATGGACATGTTAGGACTTGAATCCACCCCGAAGCGTGCGAGGGACGATGTACTTGATGAACCGACTCTAAAAAGATTCAGTTGTGAGTTTTGTGATTCCGTTTGTAAATGCACATGGACTGTAGCAACTCCGGTGGTGCATCAGATTTTGAACATGCTATCCTCCGAAGTGTTACGCCGATTGCGTATCAACGAAGCAGCCAACTTCAAGATGGCCATGGTCCTTGAAATTCTGGCAGAGCAGCTCTACGCTTCGTATGTTGCTGCCGTGCGTCATGCCCCTGATTGGCTCGACTTCCGTGCCCGCAGTCGAGGATTACAGTACGAGTTTCTTAAGACGGCTCAAGGAACTACCAGTAAGGATTTGATATTCAAACTTGAGATCCGACCAACGGAAGATAAACAGAACGATTTTTCGGTCTTACTCGACACGGTTGATGCCGGACAAAAACGTATCGTCACATCTAAGTTTGCTTCCGATGATGCTCAGGAGGAGGTAATCAAGCAGATCACTCGTTCATTTCGTTGGTGCTTCCGACAACTGGACTCGATTGAGCACATGATTGCGTCTGCCACGCAGTTTGCAGACCATCCAACAAAATCGCGATGAACTTCACCATCATGTCTTCTGTGAAATTTTGAGGTTGCGTCTGCGCTAGTGTGTCGCTTTTGCGTAATAAAAACTCGTCAGCTCCATTTTTAGAAACTTCGAGCACGGTAACAGATAAACCGTTTGAAAGAATGTTCCACATCCGATTTGGAGCTCGAGAAGAGACGTGTCTACCAGCAAACAATTCGGCAATAGCTTGCCCGAGAACGGCGCTCGTCGAAAGTCTTCTTGTGGGCCCAGGCTTCATCTCAACGAGAAGTAAACAAGAACGAGTCTCTACGGCCGTTTCATCGGTTACGACGAACTCCATTTCGCCGCTTGCAAAGGGGACACTATCGAAGATACTGTTGTCCTCGATGTACCTCGTGCACTGAATTTCAAGCCGACGCGCAAGCACGATGGCATGGGTAACCATAGGAGAAAAGAAAACATGTAGAGACTTCTCGTTTAGCTTGTCGAGGGTCGTGGGAGCCGTCTCCAGGAAGCTCTGAATCCCATAACAAACGCTTTGCAATTCTCCTGGAGCAGACATCACTCGGACAAGCTGTTCCAAGTAGTGAATGGAAGAAACGTCAAGCAGCTTTGGTATTTCCTTGTGCGACTTAGGCACACAGTCCCAATACGCATACGCGCGAGCGTATGTGAAAGAGGAGAAACATACGGAACATGTTTTTGGCACGGAAAAGTTTCGACGCGCGATTTCGGCGCGTGCATTTGCGCATTCCTTTTTATCGGATCTGATCCTGCAAGTATACTCAAGAAGTTCTTTGTCACTTAAGCGTATCAGCGACATCTCTGGCGGGCAACCGATGTGATTCAGCACACTGCGCGCGAAAATTCAACCCAAACAAAAACCTATGAGACTTATTGTTAAGAGGCGATCTATGTATTAATTCATGTTTAGAGTGCGCCAGGCTCAATCCGAAAAGGCACAACCGCGTTCATACTGCAGTAAAGCTGCTTCTTGTTCCAACTTGGCACAGCGTTCATGCATCTCTTGATTCAATCGTCGTTCTTCTTCCAACATCGCTTGTGCATTTTGTCCCATTTGCACATCGCTTTGCATTTCGGACAACCGAAAGTAGAGCGAAGCCACAATGTGTTCCAGTTCTTCCAAACGATCTTTGGGTGTTTGGTTCATAAACTCTTCGTTTGCCTTTTTCAAGACTTCATTTTGTTGTTTGAGCATATCTCGTTCGATGCGAAGCGAATCGATAATCGTTTGATGACGCGGGTGAATCATCATACCCATTTTCCATTTTTCAAGCTCGGACTTGGAAGCTCGCTTTTTCTTCAACACGGACAACACGTGAACCGGAAGCGCATCGGCTTGTTTTTGAATCAACGAGTGCGCCACCTCCAACATGACCTTTTGACGCTCCCGAGACTTTTGGGCCGATATTCGATTTCGCTCCATGCGAGATCTTTGCGTCTCTAGATCAATCTCCGCCATGGCTTCCGACATTTGACCATCCATTCCAGAATTTTGATTGATGCATATACATAATTTCAATGTTTAGAAATTCCCGCTCGTTCCTCCAATCGCCTCTGCATCTCGTGATCGAACTCCCTCGGTTGGTATCGCAAGTCATAGTCTGCATAATTGCATCGATCCAAATAGATTACAACGCCCAATGAGCGAATAGCTTCCGGAGCCAATACCTCGGCAGCATAAAAGTACAAATCTGCAGATGCCATCGGTCCTCCATTTCGCAAGTGTTTGGGATCCACCAAATCAAACTGGCTGCGATCCAAGACCCGCATGTCTGATGCTTGTTGCATCACCACACCAAACTCTTTCGAGGAAAGACCGGCTCGTTTGGCCATGCGACGAAAACAATAACTAAGCAAACCACCAGACAAACCCTGGCCGATGACTGTGGTGTGATTGGTCTTCTTTCCATCGTAGCGAAGTCGTGCATACACCCATGAAGCCAAATCGGCACAACGCAATAACAAGGGCACCGACGTAAACAAGGGCCACGACATTCCGAAATCAATCATCACAAAAGAACCATCGAATCGTTGCATAATATTTCCATCATGCAAATCACTATGCCAGATCCCCGATTCGTGCATTTTGGTCATAGCGTCAAGAATCGAATCACAATCCGCTTCGGTTAGCTCGTATTTTTTACGATAGAAATCCAACGTGCATTTCAGTTTTTCCATGATGATGATACCAAACATTTCCGTTTCGTCATTGTCCGGCGCTGGCACACAAAGCGAGACACGTCGAACGATAGGGCCGAATCCGTGAAGCGAAGCATGTTTGGCCAACGCGCACTCCATTCGAAAGGCCTGTTTCTCTTCGTCATCTGCTATCTTGACCAGTTTCGCCACATAGTCACATTGGTCTTGCAAACATGCCTCAAAGGATACTCCAAATGAACCTGCACTAATTCGTTTGCGAAAGACTCGAACGTCTTCACTGGCTGGTGTGCATTGTTCCAACATGTCTTTGCTCACGGAAGGCTCACTATGGTATCGTATCATCGGTAGTGATTTGGGTACACCCACGTAAATCACAGACAAATGATTGGGAAAGAGAGAGCTGTGTGAATTCGGGATCTCTTGCTGTGTCACCGGAACAACGGGAGAACCCGCGAATGGAGGCCAGTTCTGAGACATGAAATTTATTTAAACATCGTTTCGAAAGATATCACCAACCTCCACCAAACAACCAGAAATGGCGAGCTACACCGTCCAAAGTCAAACGTTTCCGAGGGTCTTCACACAACATTTGGCTCAACAGGTGCACCAGTCCGTCTGAAATGGGAATGTTCTCAAGTTTCACCAAGGCTTTCAATCCCTCCTTCTGCACGAGTCGATAACGAGAGTCGGTCCAATTGGCAAGTTTGTAGGGCATCCGCAGCGTAGACATGGCAAACAAACAAATGCCCAACGAATACACGTCACAACTTTCGCAATCCACTTGAGGCACGCGCAAGATCAACTCCGGCGGCATATAGGCGTGAGGAGGACATGGAATCGAGGCTGACGAACAAACAGTGCTATGCTGCTCAAACCTGGATGGCTCAAGCGATAACACCCACTGATTGGGCCCGTGCAGTATGGTATTTATCCGAATGTCCAAATGATAACGACCCTGTTGATGCCATCGTTGCAAGTCTTGCACCAGTGACCAAAACATCACACGCACATGTCGCTCGTCCGGAGGGCGATCATGCATCAGCATGTAACGATGAAAACTTCGCTTGTTCATTTGCTTTTGAGTTCTGGAGCACCGAATACATCCGATTTCCCCTTTCCAATGTTTCCATTTTTCATTTCCAAAATTCATGGATCTGGAAGTTTCCGTTTCAAGTTGGGAACCATACCTCTGTCACAACGACAATAGGGACAAGCACGGCGGCCGTATTGCACACTTTTGGCATAGCATTCGGAGTGCACACTATTGCGGCACTGGGCAAAACAAAACACCAACGAACCATCCTTCAAGGATTCAAAGCAAATTGGGCACTCCTGTCTGTCGTCTAACTCTCGGGGTTCCACTGCTGCGGTGGGCCGACGCAAGTCCTCAAGCACAATGGGTTCGTCCAATGGAAGTCTCAGCACTCGGTGAAGCACAAACAAAATGTGTTTGCAAGCTAGTTTGCGTCGCTGATGATCCATACATTCACACTCCAACAGATTCACATCAAGATTCAATGGAAGTCCCACACGATAGGCGGTGCCAGAATTTCCCATGATTTTCCACGCCGTTTCATGTTCACTGCACAAATCTTCCACCAAATACAACGGCTGATTCAATGCTCTAGACAATCGTGCGTCCATTTGTTTTTTTTTATTGGTTCCGTTAGCTTCGTGGACACAAAACGCTCACAACTTGGTCGCAAAATTGGTGCAAAGAGCTTCCATGGAAGCAGAATCGGCAACCTGAGAAAGGTGGCGACCAAGATCGCTCATCCAATCACGCAGGCTTTGGGGCTCCGTCAAAAACCACGGGGAAAACAAAACTCCCAGAGGAATCTTTTCAGTGACTGCAGATGCAGCTCGTCTTCCAAGTTCGACTAGAATGCTCTTATTCTCCGAATCTAGAGGCGCGAAAAACGGTTGACTCACCATTTTGATTCCGATGGAGAGGTCAATCGTTACGCGGTCATTCTCGACGTTGATGGTCTTGACACACACCCGACGACCATTGGTTGGGTTGAAAAGGTTAATGGTCTTGACACCTTGAACGGCAGTGGTGAGCACAGCCAGCAGCGATGCAAATTCTTCAGTTCGAGGCGCGACAGATATGAAGATCTTTTTCACGGCGAGAGCCTTGCTCGAAGGCAGCTTCGAAAGCCACCTGTTGCGGAACAGCCGATGCACTGGTGCAGGAGCCTTCGACTCTTCCTGGTTCTCCGGAAGAGATTGAATCTCGAGAGAGGATGGAAGCTTGGCTCGAAGTTTGTACATGCAACGTGATCCACTAACATACATCCGAACATTCAGTCTTTCTTTGCGTTTGCGTAATTCGCCACGCACCAAATGCATGATATTCATCGCTCGAAACATGGACAAGGTCAGATCATGAAGACCATGAAGTTGTAAGGATTTGTGCAATTTATGCTCACACACCCAATCCCTTTCCAACTTCAAGATATCCACCAGAACACTTCCAATTGTCTCCATGCCTTGGACGATTGAAAAAATGAAGTTCAAACGCTGTAAACTTCCTGCTGCTTTGGACTGATTTTTCATATATATATGATACATTTCTGGGGTGGAAGGTTTTCAAAAAAATGATTGAATGCGCATTTTTCAATCGCCAACATGTCGGAACCATACAGCATTTATGACGAGCACAAGACGCGTTATCATGTGGTGAAACTGTTCACCCGCTCCATGCTGGGGCACTTGTATCTGGGCACCAGTTGTGCCAATGGAGAAACAGTCCTCATCAAAAGCTGTGGTCAAGTCGACAAGGGCTTGCGATACGGCGTGGAAGACCCTCGAAGAGAAGCCATGATCATGAAGAAACTTAGTCAATGCAAGAATGCCTCGACGTTCATGCCCATGTACAAAGGATCTTGCGAAGATCCCAAGTTGGGTTTCTGCATCATCATGGAGTATCTAAATGGCAGTGACCTCTACGACGAAATCAACGTCTACCAAAAGTCGAAACCGGGTCGACCCACCGAATACTGGTCCGAAAGCATCGTTCGCGCATGGTTTCTACGAATGCTGGAATGTGTCCACTGGATTCACCAACATGGCTACGCCCATATGGACGTATCGCCAGAAAACTTTCGCTTTCACGAAGGGAATCTCAAAATCATTGACTTTGGAGCATGTGTCCCTCTGGACGCCAACATTACGCACAATCAAGTGGGAAAGCCCTACTTTATGTCGCCGGAACTCTACCACACCCAATCCACCTCGCAAGGAGCCTTGACGGATGCCTTTTCCTTGGGCGCATGTCTGTTTGCGATGATGTCGGGGCGAAACGCCTTTCACGATCGAGGGTATGTCGACGGCACAGTCACCCCTTCCCGATGGCCCGCTCGCTATCGCTATGCATGCACCGGTCGAGCCGATCAAATCGTGCAACTGGCAGAACCCAACGTATGCATGAGCAAAGACGCGTTGGATGTATTAAACCACATGTTATTGGCAGATATGACAAAACGGATGACAGTGGCCCATGCGCTACAACACCCGTGGTTCAACAAGGAACTGATCATGCCCCCGACGTACTTTGCAAAGATGCCTGTGCCATTCTTCGTCGCTTGATTCGTGCTCGCTTTGCACGATTCCATGATTGACTTGCTGCCAATTCTTTCAATACATCTTCCGAAATCAATCCGTCGGGCACTTTCGACCATTCATAACCGCTTGCATCTGTATTGAGCCGAAGCACTAGCACTTCCTTGATGGGTTTATGATTGGGAAGCGAGCGCGTCAAAAGATAGGCATTCATCGCAGCTTGCAGCCAGTGTTGCTTCTGCGGACAATTGTCTAGATGATCCAACGGCGCACGCATTTTCCCTTGACTGACGGTCCAGTACTTTTCAAATCCAACCTTGTTTTCCACCACTGCCAACGTCTTGTCCGGAAACTCGGCAATCATATCAATGTCGGTACCCATTCTCAGCTGGGAGCAACCCACCGAGTATTGCGATTGAGCCAATACCAATTGTTTCTCGGCCAAAGCCTTGTACACCAAGTTAGCCCAGCGGACTTGATTCGGCTTCAATCGAACCCCATTCACCATGGCCGTCACTGTGTTGTCAACATACTTGCCCAAACACCTCGCCTTCTTCGGCGTCAAACTAGAAACCCCGCGAGGAGCCACATACGTTGGATAAAACAAGGCCGCCATAGTCCCAGGCACACCTCGCCCCAATTTACCGTTTTCCAATACAATGGCCTTCCGCTTTGGACATCGAAATGTCATTTCTTTCTTTAGCTATACCATCGAAACATGGGTTTCACGCAAACGCAACTCAAAAGTCGCCCACGTCGGCAGGTCGATAGGCATACCGTTCTGCTGGGAGTTCCCGCCCACAATTGTCAGCCGAACGGTAGAACCAGAAAGGAATGGCCGCCAAGAGAATGATGAAGAAGAGGAAAAAGACAAAGGTCACCCATCCACCGTCACAGTCGGAACGATCAGACATGTCTTGTTTATTACGGAGTCAACAATTCCATTTTCCAAACTACTTGAGGAACCAAGCACGACCCATCGACCCTATTCACCACTTGGTAGCCAAAGTGACCCGCCGAGATGCGGCACGAATGCTCCGTACCATTCGGCTCCACCACTTGCACCGGAGCTACACATGCACCCGACGGGATACGACGGCAATCGACGATCGGCCATGGACTATCGGGACGTTTACGCTTGCTGTGTTCGTTAGGCTCCTTGGGCTCGTCCAAGACGCACACTTTGTGCTTGTCATACAGACAAAACGCGGTGATCCATCCTGTGAGCTGGCGAGTACCGCTGCCTTGCGAAAGATACTGACACACTCGGTTCCACCAGTCAAGATCAGGTTTGCCATGTGACGAATCCACCATTCGGACAACCACCGGTTCCAAGATATCCATCCAACGTCGCATCAGCTGATCGTCCGTCTTGAACTCTTGACCCTTCAAGCGCTGCAATTTGTCCAAAAGATGCTGCCAGTCTTGAGGTGTTCCCTCCAAAGTCACCTCCGGAAGTCCACACTTGAACATAAATACATAGGAAAAGTATTCCTTCATGGAAGATAACAGCACGATCGATCCCGCGACCCGATCCTCGGGAGTGGTGGTTGAAAAGTCGGGCATGATCCAATCACGAATGGATAAATCTTTGACCTGAGCTTGGATTTTTCGAGCCATTTCGGTAGCAAACCAATCATACGGCGCGTTACGCAGCGTTCCTGGCCCTTCGACCTTGAGACATGTCTTTCCTTGGTGAGAGACAAACTTGTCGCGCAATTCGTCCGCATGCATTTCGATAAACAGAGACACTTGAGCCGCAATGGCGATCCACACGTCGTCGGGACGAATCCGTAGGGCATGATGATTCGAATAGGCATTGCAAACCGCATTGACAAAGCCGTTGCCATCTTCCACATACATCAGTGTGGGATCGCGACTGGTCTGTAACACTTCTACCCCCTTCTCTTCTTTCTGCGAAGGAAGGTCGCGGCTACGAACCTGCTCCACGTCCAGATTCGGCGAAGGACGAAATGTGATTGGCATGATGAAATGCGGGTGAAAGGTTGGTGAAGTGTCCCAATGACATTGATGTATACGCGAAACCATTCAAGATGGAAGCGGTGTTGATTCGTTTGTAATTTTGTAAAAGTCTTTCAGACTTGCATGCAAAGACGGTAGTCTTTTTAATTACATCGTTACATTGTGTCGCAAGACGCAGCATAGAAGCGGATACCACACCATCCACCACACAAATTCAACACATCATGGTGAGGCTTTTTGAGCCACTGAACCACGTCATGGTCATGCGGGAGTTCGCTCTCCTTCACGACAGATTCGTGCACCATACAGAGCTCCAACTCTTGATTTTCTAAGGCGCGTAGAGTTTCTTCTTTTCCATACACGGCCTTGGAAGGAAGATTTCGAGACAAACGATTCCACTCCTCCAGAAATCGATTCCAAAGTTGCATCTCGGGCTTCCACTGTTCATGGTCAGACAAGTATTGCAAGCTTTGCTGTACCGCTTCGTCCTCTTTCTGTACCACCAAGGTCTCTAGGATACGGTATTGGGAAAGACTGCGCACCAAATCGATCGGCTTGGTACTAAACCCGGCAATCAGTAAGGCTCGCTCTCTCGGCACATGCGTTTGTACCCATTCTGCCACATACTTCACGTAGGCATCGTGCGCTTGTTCTCGCAATCTCATCATGCGATTCTGCGATTGACCTCCTCGCGAATGATGATTGGGTAGATTGGACTCGATACGCTTGATTCGCTTGTGACTGGCCAAGGAAAGATCCCAAATCGTACACTCTTGCCCCAACATGCAAACCAAGGTGTAGACTTCGTGAGTTTCAAACAAGGATTCGATGGCTTCGACCTGAAAGCGACGATCGCACCAATACAAATTACTGCGAATCGGCAAAGGTGGCTCAAGTAAGACACATCGATTAGAGGTGTCAAATCCAGCAACCGGAATACACTGCCAGCCCGTTAGCAGGCAAATATCGCAATGATCTCAAATGCTGAATGGCATCCTTCAACGCAGTCTTTACAGCCGATCGATTGTGCCGATCCTTGATATTGTCTGCCGTCGTCAACTCTGATTGCAATTGTTGAACTGATCGCGACAGAGACGAACCTTGGCTGATTAGGAACGAGACCATTCCCGTCTGATGTTCACTCTTGGCTTCTCGCAATTCTTGAAGCATCGTTGTGTTTCTTTTATGACAAGGTTTCACAAAATTGAACAAACAATGAGAAGGTCTTGTTTCCGACGCCATCCATTCACACCATGCAAATCTATCACGATTTTCCCAAAGCCGGCATCGAGTTTGTCGATGTGTCCCCCACGTTCGCCGATGTTCACGCCCGGGAAGAATTGATTCACACCATGGTTCGCGCCGCCAAGCCATTTTCCCCCGATCTCATCGTAGGAATCGAGGCGAGAGGCTTTTTGTATGGCATGCTTTTGGCCGATCGACTCCAGAAACCCTTTGTCATGGCCCGAAAGGCTGGAAAACTACCGGGCGAAGTATGGACCGCGGCTGGCCAAACTGAATACGGAGATACGGTGCTACAAGTGCAAAAGGGAGCTATTCCCAAGGGAAGTCGCGTTCTCATAACCGATGATGTGGTGGCCCGCGGCGGCACACTCCAAACCATCCGTTCTTTGGTGGAGCAAAGTGGGGCCACGGTGGTTCGGGCCTTATGTCACGTCGTGTTAGAACCGGTTCTGGATTGGGTCACCGACTTGAGCAAGATGCCCCCAGCACCCGATGCCATTGCTCGACCACAAGACATGTTAAGCGCTACCTCCTCAGATCTCTACGAATCCAAAGACGGATGGGTGCTGTTGTATCACCCCACCATGACTCGACTCGCCCACAGCATTGCCAACATGTATTCCAATGTGAGTCTAGGTGAAATCCAATGGGACCACTTCCCCGATGGTTCACCCAATCTTCGATTTCCCTATCCATTGGAAAACGCCAAAGTCATGTATTTGATGAGCATCGATCATGCTTCGCTAATGGAACAACTCTCCGTCGCCATGATCTTGCCGCGTCAAGGTGTGCGACGCTTGGAAATCGTACTTCCCTTCTACAGTGCAGCCACCATGGACGCATACGAGCACGGCGTGGTAGCCACCGGAGATACCTACGCACATCTCCTATCTTCCGCCATGTCCCCAACACAAACGGGTCCACCGGCCATCACCTTTTTTGATCTCCATAACGCCTCGCTCCGCTTCTGCTTCAAGGACAAAATCCGTTGCCGATTGCTCACCATGGTGGAGCATTCACTTCAACGTTTTCTCACCTCTCAATCCCGGGAAACGTTTGCCGTTGTATTTCCAGATCAAGGCAGCTTCAAACGCTTCCGAACGTTCGTTCCTCAAGGCTGGGAAATCATTATCTGCGGAAAGCAGCGCATAGGCAACGAGCGGAAGATTCATATCGTGGAAGCCAGTCGTCCTCTGCACGAGTATCACCGTGCCGTGATCGTGGACGATTTGGTTCGAAGCGGAGGGACGTTGGCGGAGTGCTGCAAGCTGTTGAAAGAAGTGGGCATCCGCCGTGTGGACGCCTTTGTCACACATGCGGCATTTGAAGGGGAGACCTATCAGCATTTCCTTCCCGGAGGCAAATGGCAAGGACTAGGCGCCTTTTACACGACAGATTCCATTCCCGAAATGTCTCATCGACTGGAACAACTTCCAGGAAACTTTTACCGCATCATGTCCATTGCACCTCACCTGAGCTTTTTGCTGGAATAAAATTTCAAATCCATTCTTATTCGTAAACAAGACTTCGTAACAAAACTGTTTCGTGAAACCAAAACAGTGCTGGCAAGAAAGACATTTGTTCTTTCCATTCACTGAATTTTGTCTTTCCAACATGTCGAAATCTCTGACTCTCAATCATAACCAAGTGACTGTGGATTTTTCCCAGTTCTTTCAACAATCTCAGCCGAGACCAACGGCTCAAGGTCCACCTTTGAATGTGACTGTATCGATTCAACCCGATGGAACCTGGACCGTTTCGTCTCAGCACCTGGCCATTCTGCAGCCGTTCCTTGATAGTCTTCGAGCCCGAGACACGCCGCTGCTGTTACCCAAGGACGTCCATACTTTTGTGCACAAGGCAAACCATGGTCGCCGCATCACCACTGTGGCCTACATTCTGGATCATGAATCCTCTGAAGTGGTCTACAACTGCTCCGTGTTTCACAAGGAACACCGCAAATGCAAGCCCAATGGAAAGCCCTTCTTGCCCTATCATAGCGAGTCTCATATCTGGACCGCTGTGGTTCGCCTCTACCGCCGTCCGCAGAAACTCAAAGTCACCGAAGAACAAGCGGATACGGAAGAGCTGCTGCATCAAGCCATCCTGGACGACATCCCCCGCTCCATTCGTCAGCCCAAGGGGTCTCAGCGCGTGAAGGAAATTACCAAGCCAAATACCAAGAAGACCAAAGAGCCCGAAGAAAAAAGTGCCCCGGGTCTAGACGACTTTGATTCCGCGGCCCTTCAAATCGCTCGCGACGCGATTGAAAAACTTCTTTCTGCAGGAAATCTGCGTTTCGATGTGTTCAATGCGGATGAAATGATCCAAAAAATGCGCAACGTCGCTGAAAGTCTTGACTTCAAAGAGATAAAGGACGTTACAGAACGTATTGTCGAGGAAGCCATCCGTAACGCTGCTGGTAAGGATGTACTCCAATGGGATGGTAAGATTCGCACTGTTCCAGGACAGAGTGCTTGCTGAAAAGACTATCGTCTTGGAATAATAAAATGGGTGTCAAAACCAAAAAGTTTGGTCCCTTTGCATGGAAAACATTACACGCCTTGGCCAAAAGAGCCGACGCTACAAAGTCGTATAGTGAGTTCCAAGAGCTGTTATGTCTGTTAGGCATGGTCATTCCATGTGTGTACTGTCGGCTCTCGGTTCGCCAATTTCTAGCCACGGATCACACCTTGGACGTGAAACGCATCCCACACACCAGTTGCGAATTGTTTGTCTACTTATTGCACAATCGTGTGAACAGGAAATTGTATTTGCAAGAGAGGCTCAAAGCCACCACAGATGCAGAGCGATTGGCGATCAAGCAAAAATGGGACCGCTACACCCCTTCGTTCTCCCAAGCACGAGAAAGCACTCTCGACACACATCACCAAACATTTTGGATCGCCTGCTTCACCTTTCTCTGGTACATCCTATGCGACTTTCCTGCCCCCGATGCCAAGCGTCGAACCGGCCAATCCCAGCTCTTCTTCTACCAGCGATTCTTTGAACTGATTGGAATCATCACCCAAAACAAGTTTTATCAAGAGGCATTTACTTCCGTCCAACCGCTTTGGTCCACGACCATGACATTAGGAGAGCGAATGGATGTATGGTTTGCATTACAAAAACACATGTGCCGCAAAGCAAAGATCCCTCTGTTTATTCCAAGCATCCAAACCTTGTCCACATTGGCCAAAGAAGGTATTGTGGGTTGCGTCCCAACGTAATCACTTCATGCATATTTCCGTTCACGCGCGCAGTGGAAAATCTGATAGAAACGTCAAGCGAGAAACAGCAACTACCCATGCTTCTCATCGCGTTCACCGTTCGAAACGGGATTGGGGTCCGGACCGATCACTTCGTCATCATCGTCGTCACTTGGGTCCGGCTGGATGTGTAAGCCTTTTTTACCGAACGATAATTCGAACTCTTCGAACTTGGGATCCGGACAGTCAATGTACAGCTGAAGACGCAAAAAGGTAATCACGTTCACTGCAACGAGAATCAAAGCAGACACAATGTATCTTCCCGTGTCTGTCGAATCGTAACTGATGCCTCCAAGAATGTTGCAAACTCCGATAAAATCCAGAAGTGGCTCCAATTCCTCTGGAAGTAGACCGCCAAACAAACGGAAGATGTGAAATGCAAAATAAACCAGCAGCGTGGGTAAAAAGTACCAACTCAGCTGTAGTCCGGCAAATAAACATGTGAAAAAAACTGCCGGCTGTAAAAGCTTCACGAACTGAGTCGCAAACGGGTAGCCAGTGAAGAAACCGGGCCGAATATTCTTAGAGGAAGACATTGCGATCGATATTATTAGTTGGGCGATATTCCAAGGGTTGAAACTTTTCCAACCGATCTGCAGGTATCTTGTTGGTTGCAATAATTAGATCGCAACCGCGAGAGGTATGGCCGAAAAACTCGTTGCCCCACTGCACGCCAATTCGTCCTGTTTCTGGATGTCGAATCGGAATAGCCTCCGCAGGAAACACTCGAACGTAACTGAACACCTTGCGTTCCGAAGTGCGAACGTCTGTGCCCTTGAAGTCGCTGTCTTGTTTGCTATCAGACGCCTTGTCGAACGGAAGGATGACGTACACGCCGGGATCACAAATGTTGATGACTTTGCGGCAGTCACAGAATATACGGAAAGGATACTTGACCTTTTCAGTCACGTAGTTAGGACAAAGAGAAACACCCTTGAAAGGTTTACGTTTACTCGGAGAACTATACGTATGCGGATGCTGTTCGTTCGGAGAAGACATCCAGTTTGGTCGTTTGTTTGACTTCGCAGAGACGGTTTTCGCGTTCTCAAAGCACGTGGCTAGGCTCGAACGTTACACGTCATGAAGGAGATCGTTTCGGGGAGAACCCAAACTTCTAATTGTGTCATGATTGTCTGATACCAAGTCCAAACGTCTCTTGTGACGCCAGAGTACAGCACATAATGATTCAACGCTGGTTTGAATTCATGCCATCAGGACTTGCTTGCGCATGCACTCTTTGTACTGACTTACATTTATCAATTTATTCGGCTTCGGAATCGGAAAGACGATCGTCTTTTTATTCAATTATCACAAACTCCACGGCTGTTCCACGTCCAACCGAGGTTCGGGCTCTGCGGCTTCGGCGGACGGTCCTGCCATCATGTTGGCCATCTCTCTCATGGGCTCTTGGAATTGTTGAATCATATCCTGCACTGCAGCGGGCACCTTAATGGTAGCTCCATCCAAAGGACGCATCCCACGCCGAGGCTGGCTCTTTGGGGTGCTGGGGAGGCTGGGCTCTGCGACTGAAACTTCAGGCTCCGTCAGAACTTTTTTTTTGCTGGGCTCTGAAGGACCTGAACTGGTCGACGTTGAAGAATTGGTGGCACTGGTGGTCGCCGTGGTCTGGGTCGCAGAACTGACCGAACTTTGTGTATCATACTCGGCCCGTCGTTTGGGTGGAGGCAAGTCATTCAAGGGCGAGGCCGCGGCTTTAGGACGAGTCGGAGGTGGAATCGAGGGATCTACGCCTCCACGTGTAGCCGCTTTGGCTCGACGCATATCATTGAGCAACTCCTCTCGACGATTCTTACGCTTGTGCTCCTTCTTTTCCCAATTTTCCTCATTTTCCTCCTCGGCGCGGTCATGCGCCTCACTTACCTTTTCCAAGAATTTGATGCCCGCGTTATACAGCGGATGATCCAACACCGTGCCGCGCATCGCCTCACTTAACCCCTCGGCCACATCATCAAACTCACCGTCTTCAATCGACTCCTTGATGATATCCGGCAAATACTTGAGCTTCACAAATTGAATGTTCATCGAACTGCAGAACCAACGCAAAGAAATGGCCGCAGTCTTTAAAAACCCAGACATCTTTTGCTTGTCTGCATTGCGCGTCTTTTGAACTTGTTGCTGCAGTAAACGAAACTCATTTTCATCCATGTTGTGATCTTCCGGCACATAGTTCTTTGGCAAAGGCGCGCCACGTTCGTTCAAGTACTTCATTCGGGCAATCAAGTCGTCGTTGAGAATACGTCGCACGGACTCGGGATGACCATATTCTTTGATTTTGGCGTCAATATACGCTCGCACATCCGAGTTCACCGAAAAGCGCGAATGACTCGAACTGGCGTTGCTTTGCTGATCAAAGGCAGTAGGCCGACCAAAAATCCGAGGAGACTGGGGCGGACGCGGTGGAGCATAGAAACCCGAAGGCAACGTCGAGCTGAATACCGGCGGAGGACGAGCCGAAGGAGGCGCCTGAGTGGGATAAAACGGGGCAGCCATAGGCGCCGCAGATGGGTTCGCTCCCGGCAAAGGCAAAGGCCGTGGACGCATTCCACCACTCAAAATGGACTTGGTCTTTTCCAAACGAGCCAAATTGGCATCCAAGGTTCGACGACGATTACCCTTGTCAATCAATATACCATATTCCGATTCATTTCCAGCCATTTCAGTTCTTTATTATGCTTCATCGTTCATGACCCAACCCTCGAAACGCGTTTGGAAACGCGGAACCACACCATGTCTTCCAAAGTGGCGCTGCGTTTCCAAGGGATGTGAACCATGGATGATCGGAAACAGGATCAGTGGTATGATCGAATCCACGATCAGTGGTATGAAGTGCAAGCCAAACTGATTCGCGCCTTTGTAGAACGCCGAGGTATTCACGAAGATGAATTTGAAGCGTTTCATTCCTACATCCCTCGCATTCTTGATATGTTCAAGGAACATGTGAAAGTCCAATATGTGGACATACATGACCATTTGCACACGGTCATCGCCAAAGACGTGTACTTTGTTCGACCGATGGAACGTGGCATCGGCTTTGACAACCCAGAGCGAGCATGTCTGCGCAACGCATACGAAGGAGAAGTCCGAGGCACGATGCTATACACCATTTCCATTCGTCCCTCCGCTCGCGACGACCTGGACTTTGAAGTAAAAGAGGACCTCCCCACAACCGACCCAGTGGATCAAGAGGCATCCGAAGAGGAAGAGGAGGACGAAGACGACGAACCAGAGGAAGAAGAGGAGTTGGAAGAGGACGACGAAGAAGAAGAAGACAAGGAAGCTGAAAAACCCAAGGAGAAATCTGCATTTCGATTCACCAAGGAAAACTACTCGGAATACAACCAAATCATTCATTCGGTGGAAAGTCACAATTTTCTCATCGTGGAAGATTTTCCCGTTTGGATCCGGTCTACCTTGTGCACCACCCGTATGCCATGGTGCCCACCCTCTCTCTATACTCGCCAAAACATGATGGGCGCCACCTTCATGGTGGGACGCAATTTCAAGATTTGCCCCTACGAGGAATACATCATCAACAACCGACCCCTGTCCCAGAAACAAGACAAGGTGGAAATGCGCTGTCGCTTCTACAACTTGTCCAAATATGGGCGAACCAATAGCACCATTCGAAGCACCTTGGATCATCCACAGTACCGGAAGAAGCAACAGCAAAAACGCGACGTCGACCAAATGCAAAAAGGAAAACAACCGCCCCGATTCATGGTGGAAATCCCCCACGAAAAACCCAAGCGAAAACTGCCTGTGGCTGTGTTGGCCATGGCCTTTGGCTGTCCCATCCAATCGTTTCTGGACAAGATCAAAATGTATCTGCGCGACGAAGGCCCAGCGGCCACCATGCTACTCAGCATGATTGAACATGATGTCGATGGTTGTCAGACTCAACATGACGCCATCCGACGCATCGCCAACTGTCTGGCCCGATGTCGCGACATGGGATCCCTCGAAGAGAAAATGTCCTACGTGTCCTACACTCTTCACGGAGAATTCATCCCCAATCTCATGGATCCACGATCGGAGCAAAACGGCTACGACCATGAAAACAGCCGCAAATCGTTTGCTTTGGCCGAAGCCACTGCCGAACTCATTCGCATCTCTGAACTCAACAACCTCAACAGACCCGAGCACGAAAAATGGAACCCCTACGACCGTCGATCCTACGTGTTCAAACGAACCGATACACCTGGAGAAAAGCTGGCCATTCTCACCCGAAAGTACGCCAAGCACTATGCCAAACGAGCCTGTACACAGTTGAAAAAAGTGCTGGAATCGGGTCAACGATGGGATCTGACCCACATCTTCAACGCAAAGCTCATCAAATTGTCCACATCCGTCAAGAATGGTTCATGGGATTCCAAGACCGACACGTCAGATCACAACCAAAACAAGACACAACTTATGGTGGCCGGATTCAACAGCGACAGTGCGCACTTACAAATGAGCAAAATCATCAAGTCCAACCAAACCAAGAGTACCGATCCCAAACCGTTACTCACCGATCCCACTCAACTGGGACGAGTCGACCTCTACGTCACCCCCGAGTCTGAAAAATGCGGCATCATCCGCCACAAGGCCCCCACTGCAGTCATCACACCCCTCATGGACATGGAAGCGGTACAATTGTCCATCCATCGACTCATCCAATCCCACCAAGCGAAACTAGGATGGATCCCGCTGAACCATGCCCAAGGAGGCATCCATTTACCACAGGGAGGCATCCAACTACCGAAGGGAGGCGTCCAACTACCGCAGGGAGTCATCGTGCACGACGTGTTCGGCGGTGTCATCGGCTGGGTTTCCAACGGTTTCGACATGTATGACCTATTCGTCTCGTTCCGAAGACGATCCCTTTTGCACCCCTACGTCAGTTTTTGGTTCGAACCGCGACGACACATCTTTTTCTTCAACGTGGATGAAGGACGGTTTCTTCGACCCTTGCTCATCACCTCGGCCCTACCCAAGCTTTGGGAATGTGTAACGAATCCCGTCTTTGATTGCGTGGCCGACCCAGTGAAGGAACTGCTGGCGGCTGGTTGTGTCGAATACTTGGACGCGGCAGAAGAATATTGCGGTTTGCTCACCACAGCCGAGACCATGGACCATTGGAAACAATCACCCGAAGACTATACACACTTGGAAATCAGTGCTCTCTTCGGCATGACCTTGACAGATGCCAAAGCCTTTGCCAACTTGAATGCCGGACCGCGGCGAAACTTGACTGGCACGTTTGAAAAACGATCGTTAGGTCTGAAAATGTACCCAGACCGAGGCACCACCTCCTCCTACACGCTCATGTATGGACAGACTCCGGTCATTTCGGATCCGTACGATGACGCCATGCAACTGCGCATCAAAGAACCCAACGGCATTCATGCGAAAGTGGCCATCCTCTCGGATGCATTCAACGTTGAAGATGCATGGACCATGAAGAAGAGCTTCTTTGGCCGAGGTGCGGGCCATTCCTCTGAAATTCACGTGGTGACTGGCACACTCAATCAAGGCCAAGTGTTTCGCAAGCCCGACAGTCGCACCAATGGCAAAGCGTCCCACGACAAGTATGACGCGTTGCTGGAAGATGGAACGCCCCGCATCGGTGCCACCATTCACGGCGGAGCTGCAGTGTTGGGCAAAGTGTTTGAACACAAAAAGGGTAGTGTCATCTCTCGACGATGCATGAGCAAGTTTACTCCGCACGGCAGCCACTATGTGGTCCAAGCGGTCGACAAGTATCCTGAACATGAAAAGCATCCCAAGATTGTGCGCGTCGAACTGCGCAAAGACCATGAACCCACCATTGGTGACAAGTTCTTCTTGGCCCATGGTCAAAAAGGCACGGTGGGACGCATCGTTCCCGATCATGATCTACCCTTTGACGAACGAACCGGCATCATTCCCGATGTGTTTCTCAATTCCTGCTCCATGTTTCGCCTGACCGAAGGATTACTACTCGAAATGATTATGGACACAGCGCGAGCCATGAGTCCGTCCTTGTTGGCCCAATGCGAATCCGTCTTTTTATCTCCTGGACAAATGGAACGAAAACTGAAAGCGGTGCGAACCATTTTCCGCCGGTACGCTTTGCATCCCGATGGCACTTCCATCATGCGCCAAGGCACCACGGGTGAAATGATCATGTGCCCCGTGTTTTCCGGCACGGTCTATCTGCGAGTGCTGAAGCAAATGTCCAAGGACAAACTGCGATCGCGTGATCGAGGACCGACCAACGACATTACCAAGCAACCCACCAGTGGACAGAAAAACTCGGGCGGTTTACGGTAAGTCTTTTACGTCTTTGCATGTTTCAATGTAGTCACATCATGTGATTGGAATCACATGATTTTAATTCGCATCGATTGGCTGTTTGCAGGTGTGGAGAACTCGAGAACTTCAACAATCACTCGCTGGGTTTAGCCATGTTCTTTCGAAACGTCAGTTATGAATGCGGATCTCGGTTCCAAATCGTGTGGTGCAATCGATGCCAGGTCAAGGCCATTGGATGCATGGCTACCCGTATGTTTGTCTGTCATGTCTGTCAGGAATCCAATGCGTTGGTGCGACTTCGTGTGCCTTACATCGCGAATCTCACCCTGGATGAACTGATGGCGGCCGGTTTTGCGCATCGGTATTTTGCCGAAGAAGACAAGTCTCTTGACGGAATCTTGGACGAGGATGCTATCTTTGCGAAGCATCAAGACATAATTGATGTATCGACTCAATAGTGCGTTTGAAGGATATTAAAGTAATATTTCTGTTCTAACAAAACGCACAAGATATGTCTGTCCATGAAGAAAATCCACTTAAGGCGGACGAGGAAAACCATTTGAGCGAAAGACGCACTTCTCTATTCAAATCTTTGGGTCCATGTAGAATGACCGATATACAAAAAACGAGTGCAACGCGACGTTTGGAAGAAAACTCGGTTCAAGGTACACCTCAAACGAACATCAATGGGCCGTGTCGTTTATGGACAGGTTATAAAGACGGAAACCACGGGAGGTTCGATATAGCTGAGAGAAAAAAGATGTCTACACACCGTGCCGCATACGAGATAGCACATAACGTGGAACTTCGTCCTGAGATCCACGTCCTACATTTATGCGCCAACACGTTGTGTACGAACCCTAGCCACTTGGTTATAGGAGATGCACAAGACAACGCTAATCAAAAAGTAAACGCAGGACGCTCTCTTTCTGGAGATAAACACCCAAAAGCAAAAATGTGCAAAGAGACGGTCATCGCCATCGCCGAAGCCATGAAAAAAGGTTGGAAAAACTCTCAAATCATTGCCGAGTTCAAATGTTCGAAAGATATTGTCAAGGATATCCGTTCGGGAGATTCGTGGAGCTCAGTCACTGGTATCAAGAAAAAGAAGAAGTACAATCCAAGCGCCGCAAAAAAGCTTGACTTACAGATTAAAGACGCCGACGAAGTACAAGAGTATGTTTTAAAGAACGTGAAGAAAGAGCGGGAAGGCGAACACGAACACTGGTTGTGGCAATTGAAAATACTTTCATGCGGATATGGTAGAGGTTATTTTGCCGGAATGCAATATCGAGCCCATGTTCTTGCATGGAGAGCATTCAACCAATGTCGAAAAATACCCAAAGGCAAGCAAGTTCTTCACGGTTGTAAGATCAAGCATTGCGTGAACCCTCACAGTCTTCGTTTGGGAACTGCAAAAGAAAACGCGCGAGATAAAATTCGAGATGGAACACACTTGTACGGTGAAAATCACCCAGGTGCAAAACTTACGAAAGAACAGGTTCAAGAAATTCGACTTTTGCACGCAAAGCAAGCGTCGCAAACCGCAATCGCGAAAACATTTCGCGTTAGCCCGCAAATGATTCATCTGATTGTGCGCGAGAAGAATCGCAAATACGGTTGATGATTTAGCATTCGAACTTCAAAAAGTTGTACTCATCGAGAACTTTAACAATCATTCGCTGGGTTTATCCATGTTCTTCCGAAATGTCAGTTATGAATGTGGAACTCGTTTTCCGATGGTGTGGTGCAATCGGTGCCAGGTTAAAGCCATTGGGTGTATGGCCACTCGACTTTTCGTCTGCCACGTCTGTCAAGAGTCCAACGCATTGGTCAGACTCCGTGTGCCCTACATCGCCAATTTAGCTTTGGACGAGCTGATGGCCGCCGGCTTTGGCCATCGATACTTTGCCGAAGAAGACAAGTCACTGGATGGAATACTTGATGAAGAGGCCATTTTCGCCGCGAATCAAGACATTGCTGTTGAATCATGAGAAGAATTGATCGAAATCAGCAGATCTCGAAATAATTGATGCTTTAGTAACGATGATTTTCTAACTGGAATAACACGTTTTGCAAAACTGTTCACACAAACATGAAGAACAATACGTTTCTGTAGACACATTGCCCCAATTGACGGGCACTTGCAATCGTCCGTTATCAAACTGCAGCGAACCAATGGAATGAATCACATAGGACGGATCATGCCGAATCAATTGTTGAGGTTTGTGAGGAATCCAGAAGGCACGCTCATGATTCCCCTTTACCGTAACCAGCACTCGATTCGAGGACGCGTCATAGTCCCACACCCGCTCCACGATTTCGCCACGATGAAAACGATTCTTACACACAGCGTGCTCACGGTAATACTTGAGTTCTTCTGGATCGGTGACCAATTCCAAATTCCTTTTGAAATGGAGGATCTGTTTTGTTTCCGTCACCGGAGGCTCGCGAAAGATGTGGACGTCACACATCTGGGGGAGGTTGGTTGGAAAAATGAATCGTCCGATTTGTCTTTTCACCTTTTTCATGTTTAATTTTTATGTAGAGATCTCAAAAGTTCGCGGCCACATATGAAGGGCTTCCAACATCCGACGCCACATGTGTTAAGGTCGTTGTTCGGAACGCACAAACAATCCAAGGTTGAACTCACGCTCCAATGTTAACAGTATAACAACGCGTCCATTCTTTCGTAGTATCGCGACCACTGGGTGTTCGTACTCTTTGTTGTGCATAATTGTGAAAACATTTGTGTCGGTGGATGGACCGCATATGACCGTGTATATGTTGGTGTTCTCCAAGAATTTCTCGGTGTTTGCCCGACTGATTGGAGGGTGTGCGTCCAATTTTTCGAGCATGTAATATAGTTGCGACTTCCAACTCGGAGTCAAAAAGTCTACCTGCCATGAATTGCGCTGCAGAGTTTGTTGCTCGGCGTACGCGTTGGGGTACACTCGTTCCAGAAATCTGCAAAGGTGTTCGTTTGGCTGGTAATAGGCGATCTGTTCGCGACATACCGGACACTTGGCGTCTCCCCTTGTATGGATCTGAAGGCAACACGCCTCGCAAAGCCCGTGTCCGCAGTGTAGGATTTGTGGATCCACCATGATCGCATGACAGATGTGACAAATGAAATCGTCCGGTACAATGTTTGACTCCATTGAGTCGATCGCCGGTTTATACCCTCTTGTAGCCAAGCTCCACCATTTCTGGTTTCACAAAATGGATGGTTACTGTTAGTCGGCCGAGTAACGCCCTTTCAAAAATACGTCATCTCTGGTGCAAATGATAAAAACATATCCAGTCTTGCGAAGAACTGCAACGACGGATGAGTCGTCGACATCCGACAACACTTGAAATGGATGATTGCTATCCGTGCATTTCGCTGTGATGAGCGTGTTTATATTGGTACCCTTTAGAAATTCTGCGGAAGATTGGGTCGTGATTGGAAAGAATTTGTCTAGGCGTTCAATCAATGCCGGCAGACTGGCTTTCCACAACGCGCTGACGAAATCGATACGCCAACCCTTCCAAGTTCTGTGTCGTTTTGCTTCGCATTCGTGTGAGTACACGTTTTGCAGATAATTGCGCACTGAAATATCCAAGATACTGCCAGTCGGCGAATCCATACATCGCACACATGGGCTGTGCGTGTACATCAGTGTACAGCAACAAGGATCGCAAACCATGTGATTGCAGCTTAAAACTTGGGGATCAATGGCAATTTCACGACATATTGGACAAGTAAACTCAATCGGAATTTCCATTTTACATAACTCGACGCAAGTGCGCGTGGACGCAAAATACTATGTGTAACCAAAAAAAAGATAACCGTATGACATCAGTTTGCGGGACGGTCGGTACCGACTTCATCGCGAAGGATAAGACCCATAGTTTCTTCAGAAAGATCTGACATAAGAAACTCGTCGTTATCTTCATCTTCGACTTCATCAACAGGAGAAATCGGCCGAGATTCGTCATTTACGGAACCAACATCTCCTTGGTAGTCCGCCGTGGCATCTTCCGACACTTTGGACTCGCTTCTCACCGCACTATGGGTCTCGTTGTTTCCTTTTTGTTCTTTGTCAGTAAGGAATTCATCACTTGTTTGATAGTCTGCTGCCATGGTGGCACTTGTGTCTTTTGACACTTTCGAGTTTCTGGCCGTTACGTCGTGCAGTTCTTTGCTACATTTGCGTAACTCAGCCATGGCAAACTCGTGTGCGGTCTGAGCTGCGTTCAAAAAAGCTTCATTGCGCAACAAGTTGCGATACGCATGATCCCACGCGCGTTTGTCCTTGTCGTTGGAAGCTGTGGTTCCCCATGTCAAATGCGAGATTCGACAGCAGTGTTTGTGACCAGCGAGCATGAGCAGCTCACATTTGACATGATGTCGTACTAAGGCACTCTTCCATTCAGCTGATTCGACATTTAATAGAGCTTCATCCCCATTTTCCATGTCCAAGTGACGTATGTGGGCAGTACTTGGGCGGCCAAAAACCTTCTCCGCTACAGTCTGATACACCGTCGTCGACGGTGAAATCCAACAACCTGATGAAAAAGAAACACGTGCGGCCCGAAAAGCGTTGAAGAGCGCGACCCCGCTGGCGTAATCAAACGTCTTTTCTTCGGCAACACGATCATCACGGTCGAAAAATTTCCCAAATGTTACAGCCAACAAAGCGTTCAATTCTGCTCCAGTCGTGGGAGGTGATAGGTGGTCGCCATTCTCGATCGCTTCAGCGCCAATCTCAGTCAGGCAGTAGCGATTAATACCCGCAGATTTGAACCATGAAGTTTTTGCATTTGCTGTTAGTGTGTTTGTTAGTTTGTCCGGGACGACGACAGCTGGTTCGACAGCACATTGCTTAATGATTTGAGCGCTTGTAATCACAAGCAATTTGTCGGCGGTCCCAGTTTCCGAAACGAACATCGAGAGTACGCGCACACGGAACGGCTCAGGTGGACGCCCCTTCTTGGGAGAAACACGAAGCACCGGGGCTGAATGGCTTCGCGAAGGTGAAGCCATTGCTGTCGATAACGAAAGTCCGAAACCCAAAGTGACACGGCAACCAATTAATCAACCGAACAAATCATTTAGCAAGAGACTTGTCGATTAGAAGACTGATTAGCGTGTGATGTTTTGCGGCAAGTTCAAAGCACTGTACAACCTAAGCTCGTGCTTCGCAGTCTAAAATCAATCCAAGTCTTCCATCCATGATTCGTAAAGCTCTGGGTTTTTCACCGTGGAGAAAATACTAAACATACGATCTCCTTTGACCACTTGCAGAATGTGCTTGTAGTCCATACACAACAGAGCCTCCTTATTGGTGACCGTGCCCCAAATCGAATCCGACACGTGACAATACTTGTACATTTGGGCCGCCGTAATCCGTTCCGTGCTCCACAGCATACGTTCCATTCGTCGCAACAATCTCATCGTGACTTCCACTGGAAAGGTATACTTTCGCAACTCGATCGAAGGATCCGATCGTTTCCTAAACTCAATCCAACCCTCTGGCGTATGACGAAATCGTTGGGCCTGATATTCTTCAGGGAACGTCGAAGCCAACACATCGCGTAGCATACGATTGATCCGATACTTGCTTTTTACGTTACACTCCACGCATTTCTTTTCCAGCAACTTTCGCTCGCACACACCACAAATGGAGTGACCGCATTGAGCCATCATTGGATTGAAAGGAATATCGTGACAGACCGGACAAATGGGAGGCAAGGGTCGCTTCCGAGCCAAAGCAGTTTCCATCCTATCTTTCTTTGGATTCAAAATTTGTGAAACCTCTCCGAGACAGGGGCAAAAGCGTATATGAAGACTTTTCCACAAAACACCATGGACGAAGTCAAGCAGAAATGCACGTTCAAATTGCTGTCGTCCAAGAATTGGTGTGTCAGTTACCAAACATCTTTGGATATTCTTAAAGCTCAGAGTGCCTTTTTCGATGCATTATCCATGGCTTCCCCATCCGATACACTGGAACTTCATGTGGATCATCGCGAGGCCAATGCAGCAAAAGCCATTTTGGATGTGGTGGCTTTACCACCCGGAACGCCGCTGGAGGTGATTATGATTTATCCTCAGGTGAATCATGCATTCATCAAAAAGAATGCATCTGAACTGGCATTGATCTGGAGATTTTTGCACGCTTGGGATTTACGTCTTCTGACACAAGTCTTCAAACACACCATTCACGCCAATCTCTACGATGAACGCGCCATCATCATGGACGAAATCATGAAGATGGAGGTGATCATTTCACCGCAACGGGAAGAATTATTTTTCTCCAGTTGTTATGGGCTTGGACTGGCAAGAGACATTTATACGAATTGGACGTTTTTCCAAGATATGCCGGACCGAGAAAAATATTGGCAGAGACAATCTACACCCATCTGGTCCTCTATCGCCACCAAGCTTCGAGAGGATCTCACGATTCCTTCGGGGCTTACCGCCCTGGACAGCAAGGCAACTCATTTTCGAAAATTGTTCCCTTGTTTTCGATCGTTGGATCCAATTACGTCCTCAGGGAAACTTTTGGAAAACGAGCCGCCTTCTGATGATGATTACGTGGGTCATGGGTCAGGGGTAGACCAAGGTGATCCTTGGTGAAGGATCCGATAGAGTCCTCTCCCTTGGTGAATGTGAAAATAAAAATCCGTCTTCATCAATGACGAAACGATCTGCTTGGCCCATTTTCTCAAACACCATGAGTGACGAATGTGTGGTCACCGTTTTGGTCCCTGGCCGTAAACCAAGCGACGTGTACAAAACGTCCAAAAAAATTCTCAAGGCTCAAAGCCCGTATTTCGAGTCTCTGATCGATCTGTCGGACAATGGCAACATCAAATTACAAATCGAATTTTTGGAAGGGTATGCTTCAGAATCCATCTTACAACTGGTGGCTGTCGCTCCAGGCGCGCGAGTCGAACAGATACTCACGTATCCTTTCCTCAACAAGCTCTTTCTGAAGAGTAACGCCGACCGACTTTCTACGATCTGGATGTTGCTACACAAATGGGATTTGCATATCTTGATTCAGCATTTAAAACGGGAAGTCCATGCTCAACTGTTCGACGGGGATTACATCCAGATGCTAGAAATCATGAAGATGGAAACCATGATCTCCCCTCAAAACGAAGAACTCTTTTTTGAAAGTTGCTACGGTCTTGGTGTGGCTCGAGATGTGCATCAACCAGCCAGAAACGACGCGCTATATGAAGAATTGACTTGGCAAGAAAACAAAACACCCATTTGGGATGCCCAATGCAACAAGCTTCGCGGCTTGGTGACTCGTCCACCCCTAAGCCATTGCAGATCTTCCGAAGGTTGGATGCAAACGTTTCCATGCTTTCGCTTCGACAGCACAAAGTGAAACTTAGAAGATGCGGAGCTACTTTTACTTGTATGATAAGCCAATGAAGCATGGTTTCGAACGATGGTTGAGAGATTGAAAAAGACATATAGCAACAGTGTTCATTATGGGCTGGTATTCGAATTTGCTCTTGAACGTTACGTTCAAAGGGAATGCACGTCTGATCGATTTGGCAGAACTGAAAAACAAGCTTCAGGACGAAGACTTTCTCGAGTCTATCAAACGTGCTCACCCCGAAGAGTTGGAGGACTCACATCCTCAGTACCAGTGCGGCGTGACAATCACGTATGATGCGGACAACGAAAAGCTCATTCACATCAACGCGGTTTACAAATGGGGAGAGGCAGACGAAATCCGACTGGTATGCATCGCAATCAAGGATCTGTTCCTCGATAAGATTGCTCGAATCACGACCGATATTACAGAGATTGGTATGTGCGACCTGGCCTTAGCTGGACCAGACGCTTATCGATTTTGCTTTGAGTGACATTGTTGAAGATACTTGACCTCGGAGGAAATCGAAAATAAAAAAAAGTCTTTGATCAAGTCCTTGAACGTACATCCGTTTCACTTTTCTCAAATGGAACGCCGGTTCACCAAGTGTGGCCTACGTTTAGTTGTGACATACGCAAAGGATTTGGTGTACTCGACTCATGTCTACCACACCACCCATGAAATTCTCTTTGCCCAGAGCAAGTTCTTTGAGGCGGTATTCGAAGCTTCCACCGATGGATCCATCGAGTTGAGAGTGCCACAAGCTCACATGCATGCAGCTCGCAGAGTTTTGGAACATGTGGCCGTGTGTCCCAAGAGTGAGCA
Source organism: uncultured Oxalobacteraceae bacterium (assembly GCA_937996605.1). Lineage (GTDB taxonomy): Bacteria > Pseudomonadota > Gammaproteobacteria > Burkholderiales > Burkholderiaceae_D > Undibacterium. The sequence goes on from CALKVB010000437.1 coordinate 45,573, forward strand.
CTCTCCAGTCGAACAAGTCTTGATCTATCCTTCCATCGACAACATGTTTCAGAAAGAATTGAATCTATCCACTGCATGGTTATTGATGCACCAGTGGGGTCTTCACTTCATGATTCAAGCGTTCAAATACCGCATCCATGCGAATTTGTTCACGAATCGCAATATTCGTATGCTGGACATCATGGACATGGAAACCAAAATCACCCCTCAACACGAATCTTTCTTTTTCGAAAGCTGCTATGGCATTGGTCTCGCTCGCGACGTTTATCGCGATACAGAATCGGAAACTCTTGACTGGGACATCCTCAGCGAAGTCCAATGGCAGACACTGTCAACTCCCATCTGGGATGCAAAGCAATCCGAACTTCGAAAAACAATCACTCAATTCGGTCTACGTCGAAACTCGAGTGAGCATTGGAGGGAAAAATTTCCTTGCTTTCAACTGCAATGCATCGAAGAATACGAATGTACAGTCAACACAGGCGGTGATCTGAGAATGAGCGCTCGATCCCGGATGCCTAATTGATTGCAAACGCGTTTGCCAAACGCGATCGTTTGAAATAAACCTTTAGAAAAGAGAAAAAGAAATGAGTGATTCTGAAGGAGATCAAAGCGTGCAGAGTCAGCACGAAGATACTGAAAGCAGCTACGACAGCCAGGATGACGACCAAAGCAGTGAAGTCAGCAATTCTGACGGTATTGTATACTTGTCTTCCGATGATGATGACGATGAATTGCCTGTTCTGCTAGGAGGATCTTCTCGGAGACCCAAGACCATTGAAAACTATGTGGCTCCGCCTCATCTCAGAGATACAGTCTACCGCTGCCGAGAATACCCTCGCGGTGTCTACATCAATCCCTATGGAGAAATCTGCCCCAATGATCACCGATCGGGGCGCTTCCAACGACGCGAACACAATGATATCGATGAAGGTAATGCTTTTCATGAAGTGTCTCGTCGTCGTCGTTCTCCGCAGGATGAAGACCAAGACGATGAATGGGTCGCCACCAGTGATGAAACCGATGAAAGTGAGGAAGAAGATTCTGACGAGGAGGTAGAAGCACCCGGACGCAAACGAAAGCGCGAACAAGAAGACGAAGAAGAGGAATGGAAAGAACTTCCTCACGACGAAGACACACCCCTGACCGACGAACAGAAGAAGGCCTTATTCATGCAAGATTTACAATCGGCTGCCGGACGAACGGCCACCATGGAGGCCCACTTAGAGCGCACCAAACACCAAACCACCAACGCTCGCAAACTCAACGATCAATTAGGCGAATACGTAGAAGAATGGCTCAAATATGCCAGCCGTGAAGCTCGAGGTGTCCAAATGGTATACGATTCCAAATTTGTCACCGACCAACCTAGCTGCTCCATTCAGTTTGTCAAGAAAATCAAACAAGACAATGGAAGAGTCGTGCCCTCCGTGTTGGCCACAGGAAGCATGAACTGCACGACTCGAAAGCTGGAATGTCATTGTCATCAAGCCTTTACCAGTTCCAAACAATTGTATTTGCATGGTCGAGACTGTCCATTGTGAGTGTGTATGAAAAATCGTTGAAACGATGGAATAGTTGTTACATATTTCAAAATCAACGTTTCGCTTTACTTTTGGGAGGTTTGATGGCTTGCATATGCACTCTTACTTCGTCTGCATAATCTCGATATTTGATCACAAAGTGATCATCTTGAATGGCTTTGATCACGCATGGATACCAGTTTCCATCTTCCCACATAGCACGGACAACATCCCCTACTTTGAATTTGGATTGGACCGATGAAGTTTTCTCTTCATCAAACTTGACTACCTTGGATAGCTTGATTCCAAATGTATCAAGTTCTTCTGGAGTCATCGAAACCGTTGCAGGGTGGATCTGTGTTCGTTTGGGATACCACGAATTGTCCATGCAACACAACGGTCCGGGTCGAAGTTGCATATGAATCAGCACCAGGAATGGATATTGACCTTGCGGTGGAACGTTGAATGAGATGGGTAAGACTGCGAAATCGATGCGGGATTCAAGAAGAGCACGAGCTCCTGATGGGCCGATAGTTGCTTTGATTTGCTGACCAATACGCTCTCGAAGATCAGATTCGACAACCATGAGGTCACGTTTTTGAGTTTCGGGGTCATCGTCGGAGACGGGTCGCCAGATTCCATGAATGATGCGCGTTTTGTCGTGAACACCGAACACAATCGTTGCGGATGATGCAATAAACTCTCCGTAAACAGAAACCGAGTTTGCGAAAGCGCATAAAGTCTTGCACGCATTCTTCTTTATCGTTGCCAAGAAAGCGTTGTAGGACCATCGCTCGTCGTCATGTTCCGCGCCTTTGAACTCCGTATACAAATCTTCTCCGTAAGGCCACTGCGATCCGAATTCATACGTCCTTCCACGACGCAGCGCCTCCTTATACTCGTCTTGGCACAACTGTCTGGTGGAACGAGCAATCGCATTATTTCGGTAGATATTCTGCAACAAGGAGTGAGCTGCACATATGTGTGCCTCGTCTGGTGATCTTCGTAATCGTCCAGGTTGGTCACTTTCCACCACAACGTCGGTGAGTTGGTGAGGAGGTACGGCAACAACAGTAGCTTTGGCCACGGCCGAGAATCGAACACCACTGGGCAATTGCATTTCAGAAGTGACGATTTCAAGCGATTGAATTAGTTTTTGTTGCTGGATGGCTGACAGAAAGTCTAATGATGCGCGTTCCAGCTTCGTAGATCGGAATTTGGGAGGCTTCGTGTCCAGTCGTTCCAGTTGGCCCGATGTACAACACGCGTAGAGAATCTGATTCACCGGACGAGCAGTAATTCCAGGATAGTTCTCAGAAAGAATGGTACGTATTTCGTTACAAAGTACGCAGAACGTCCCTTGACGTTTTGTTACAACTGATTCCACTTGGTCCAGATCGAACAACCAAGGGTAGAATCTCTGTCTCGTTCAAAATGTGTTCTCCCTTGGTTTCCGACATGGCGTTTGACGTGCGATACCGTGTTCACATGCTTAGAGGTCAAATCTGTCTGTTAAAATCAAACTAGACTATTCTAGCCTAGGCAATATTCGGACAATTAAGAAGAAACGAGAACGATTCGGTGGTACAAACAAATACATGCCAACTTTCATAGAATCCTTCACACTTCCAACCGGCTTCGTTCTGCAACCTCCACCGCACCGATTGAACAGGGACAAGCAAAAAGTTAGCGAGATTCCCAAGATCGATGTCTATGCGTTGATTCGACAAGCTATGGATACGTTTCGCCAAGAGTTCGAAGCGCTCTTTGTGCTGACACCCAGCGCAGCGTTCAAGTGTACCAATCGAGATATCCCTAGGTTTGTTCATTTTGGGGCATATTGGCACTCGTTCATCGCCGGAGAAACCGCGATCTTGCTGGGCGCATTGAATCTTCAAGAAGCTGGTTCTGGTGACATTCAAATCGTCAACCAAAACAAGGCAGAAGTTCAGCGAATGTATGGCGTGTGCCTTCAACTGTATCTCAAGGCTTGTCGGCACTGTGGAGTGCAGCCAAAACAGGATTTGGTAAACGGTTTGTTGATCGAATGGGATTTCTCCGGTGTCCAGAGTCCAGTTGATGTCTCGAAAGCTTCGGGATCCTCTCACCAACGTAAGCCAAGTCACTAATCTTTCGGTAGTTTATTCTCTCTGGAAATTTGACTCGTTCAGAAATAAAACAAACCATCATGGATTTCGTTCCTTTTGAGTCTGGTCCGATCGCTCCAACCACGCCAGCAAAGCCAATCTCTGCCGCTCCCAGTACAAACATCTTTCGAAAATATTGGTGGGCATGGGTCCTTGGGGCGTGCGTCTTGATCGGAGTCACTGTGGGCGTAGTCGTGGCCACCCTTCCCAAATCCAAAAAAGGTGTAACACGTGTCTTCCTCGATCGAACCTCGTACAAAGAAGGTGACACTGTAAAAGCCACATTCAACACGGACAAAACATGGGAGGATCACAAGATTCGCTGGGACTTCAGCGCCGACAACAAAGCCACATGGATCCCCCTCAAAGAAACCAGTGGAGTGAACTTTATCGTGTTTACACCGCCAATCTCCAGTTCCAGCTCGCAATGTTTTGTGCGCGTCATCGATGAACTTGACGCCAATCGAGTGATTGAGAGTGATGTCTTTGCGGTGCAATTGGATTTGTCCATCACTCGCGAAACACCAGGCTCTGAACCCAACGAAAAAATCGATCCTGCAACCAGTCTCAAAGTCACCCTGGCGTGGACCACTCCTTGGCTCTCAGAGCCTGCCACCACATGGCAGTACCGGACCAAAGTGGACAGTGGGGATTGGGGTGCATGGATCACCGTCACCTTGACTGCCAAATCCTTCACGTTCACCACACCTGCTTCCGGCGAAGAATTCCAATACCAAGTCAAAGCCACCAATGGAAGCAACACGGAAACCCTCACATCGGAATGGATTCTGTTGGGAGATTTGACCTTCACCGTCGTCACCTTGGATGCCAACAACAAACCCTGCCAACGATTTGCGGTCAGTAATACCATCGTCATCGATATTGACACGGGTTCGCGTCCCTTCCCCACCAATGCCAGCTTTGCCTTGACCTATCAAATCGGAGGTGCCGGACCCACCGTACCCATCGCCAGCACTACCACCGACAAGTACTCATGGGTGGTTCCCGCATCCGTAGACAACAAATCCCTGACCATTTCAGCGACCTATACGGGACAAACGGTTGCAGCGTTGCCTGTTCAAATCTCGTCCACACCTGGTCTAAGCAGTGTGGCTTTTGATGTTTTGAAGAGCGGAGACCAAGTCGATCCAGGAAGTGTGGTCACGGTTGACGTCACTGCCACGGGTTCGGGATATGATTTTACCAAACTCAAGTTCTGGTACAATTCCAAGGAAACTCCTACAGACACACTCATCACGGCGGTGGTTGATGACACAAATCCGGCTGTGAATCAGAAACGTTACCGCATTACCACTCCTTCTACAGCCAATACCGGCTTCAGTATTGGTGCAGGTGTCAATGCGGCCACATCTCGGACCACGACCATTAACGTGCAGTCAACTGGCACTATGGCCGTGCAAAGCGTTGATGTGATTCCCAGTCCATCCTCGTTGACCGTGTTCACCTTTGTGGTAACATACTCTGGAACTTGGATGCCGGGCCTCATTAGCGCCTCTGAAACAGAGACCAAGTCCACCACAATTGCGGGCTCCACCTTCACGGATGGACCAAAGGCCATGCAAAAGCAGTTCACATACACAGATGCTGGAACCAGCGCAGGAGGTCGCATTATGAGAGTGGTAGTGACCGGCACCAATGCCAAAACCATCGATACATCATTCACGGTAAGCGCCGGATTCAAAGTGACCAAACTTGAAGTCACAAACGGAAAGACCAACTATGGACAATCGGATATCCTGAAAATCAAGGCTACAATGCTATCTTCGAATGCATTGAGTGATTGGGCCAAGTTTGGACCCTCAAAATTCTCTTCGTCCATCGGTTTTGTCTACTCTGATTCGTATACCGTAACGGCGGGTGCTTCGAACGAAGTCATCTTTACGCTTTCCATGCAAACATTTATTTTAGAAAGAGCTCTTTCTCTTCCCATTCAAAACCTCACCTTTTCTGTGCCTACCAGCGTGACTGATTCTACTCGTGTAGTCACGGACCCCATCACTGTGTCATTGGTCTACACCATGACGAACGCGAATCCTTCGGCAGCTGTGGTCGATACGTCTTCGCTCGATCCTCTCTATGCTAGAGCCGAAGGCCTAGTGACTGTGATAGACATTACTGCACTCAATTTCGGAATGATGGAATTTATGCACAATTTTTCCGTGAACGTTGACTCAAAGCCTATCAAAAATTTCGTTGGTGGATTCTTGTCCACAAACTCGATTAGGGTCGTTTTCTTTGTATTGAATACCGAAACGAAAAGCCTTGGTCAACCGTTGGCAGTGGACATCACTTGTACCGACACGGTGAATCAAACCTACGCCTTCCATACCACCATTACCTTGAGAGAATTCGACCCGAATGCGAAGCCAGCCATGCAATACATGTATGGCGTTACTATCGGAAATCTAGGCAAGTCGAAAGCTCCCAAGAAAGATGTGTACCAAATGTTTGGTTCCAGTATGAACTGGTTTAAGAGCGATCACATTCGTCTATGTCCTGCTACCGAGAATAAGGATTCCACTCAACGTGTGCTTGTATTTTTCTCCTATGAGATGAGTACCGTGGACAAAGTCTACATCGTAACCTCCAATGCTTTCGGTACAACGGGAACGGCGTTTGTTAGCAATCAGTTAAATACGCCAGATCTTGCCAATTGGGTCAAAGGAAAGTTCTATGGGGGCAGCGTCACTTTCTCGCAAGACAAGAACCAAATCGGACTGTATCGACGAGATTTTTTCGATCTCAATGGAAATGGCGAAGATATCGAACGTTATAAGGGCATCAACTATGTCCAACAATTGATCACCAAGAAAAAGGTTCCCTTTGTCTTATCCAACATAAAAGTCGATGCGGAAAACGACTTACAAATCATTCCGGACAGCAATGATTATGGCTGCGGGTCACTCGGAAGTGGGTGGGCCGTCCTTGGACCGATCAATCCTCCTGGCTTCACATTAAAGATCGATCCCCGAACCATTTGGTTCCTTGACCCCACATCCAATCTTCAAGACTCCATTGGATTGACCATTGAAACGTGAAACGATCCATCATAGCGCGCGCTTCGGTTGTATTCAGTGACAAAACAACGAAATAAATGTGTAATTGTACGTCTGTCAGCGCACTTTGGCAGTTCCAGTCACACGTGAACGATCTATGGCATGAACGCGAAAACTTCGTGCCATGCTTGAGTTTCTTCGTCTTGGGCTGCTTGTAGAGTTGTCAGAGTCATCGGACCAGTTCTCCAGCGTTGCTCAATTTCGACACAAATCCGATTGAAGTCGGCCAAAGCAGCAAACATCCTCGCCAGTTGCAATTCATCTTGAGGAATACCAAGAGGACGCGGGAACACTCGCTGCCTGGGATAGGTCAACCCGCTTGCTGTCATAGTGGAAACACTCGAGACGAAACCTATGACCGTCGGATACAACAATATGGTTTCAAAAGACTAGCGTCTTTGTATGCAACATCTTCTGGTCGAAAACCTTAAGACGACTTGTTTGAACCCTGTGAAAAGGCCGGTAGGCGAAGAATCTTGGAGACGTCTTTATCGTCCACATGAAAGACACGTGGTTTGACCTCTACGCACGTGCCAAATGCACATTGCACAGGCCGAAATGAATGACATGGACGTTAGCGCTACTCCTCCCATCGTGTCTGTGGAGAAAGTTTCCAACCCCGTGGAGGTGGTTGTTCCGCGTAACCTTTATGGTTCTTATGCAGAATTGGTTGAAAAGGCAAAGGAGGTTCGCTTTTTTCCGTCATCCCCTGACATCAGCGCCAACCACAATGTGGTACGGTTCGAAGGCGATGGTTTCCGCGTAATTTTCTGCGCCAAGGATTGCGAAGGTCATCCTTCAATATTCTGCTTCAGGCATCGAACACCTGGTCGAGATTATCTTGCAAACGACGGTGATTGGTGCGAACATGTGTTTGCCGCATTCCTAACACTGTCAACGTGCGATACCGAAATCCAACGGTTTATTCACGGCATTCTACAAGACAAGCGCTTTCGAAACGTTCCTACGTGGCTACAAAAGAAGAAATTTATTCCCAGCAATATCATCGAGACGTGTGGCGCGTGCTGGGATCCTCTTTCCGGAGATGTTTATCGCTGCCACACATGTGGGCAGTGTTTACATTCCGCATGCTTTACAACGTGGCATTCAAAAGCTTCATCATGTGGGTGGTGTGGTGAACCAGACAGCTATAAGCCATGTATGTGCTTCTCTTTGCTCTGAAACCGAACTGTTTCAGTGTATTATTGATATCCGTTTCAGGTTCGGAGCATGAGCTCATGGATGTGACCGTTCTCAAGGAGCCGCACAAGCGTAGCCGCGAAACGTCTACATCCGGTATGCAAGTAGCTCACGTGATGAAAAACGTGCCAAGTGCAGTTTCGTACTTTGTAAAACCTCATTTGAACGAACCGATGTTACAGAATTCGCAAGTGAGAAAAAAAGCCGGACGATCGACTCTATGGATATCGTGGTGGATATGCGAGATTCTGTCAACTGCAAAGATGCCGTCGATGTATCCGTCGAACGACAGGATCACATCGGGATTCCCTTGGTGAAAAGCTACATTTCTTTCACGATTTCTGACCATGGGCAGTCATCCATCGACCAATTTTTCGATGACTTGGCCGCTCTTCATGAAACCGATGCGGATCAAGTTACTCGTCCACTTACAGGTGTCCCCGCTGTAAAAGCTTCAGTAATCGCTGAGCTCAAGAAACTGCAGCCAACTGTAAATCTTGTCATCTTGGAGGGTCATGTGAGAGAGCATCATCTGGTGATACATGTTGTACCCTTGTTAATGGAAATGGCCTCTTCGACCCGTTGAATACATTACATCCATTTGAACGACTTGAAAATGCCCAACATGTCTGATTCAGAAACTGCGACAATCTCCGAGACAATTTGAGCCGCTTGCGATCCTTGAAGCCAGCCCGTAACGTCCACAACCGGCTTGACGCCGTAGGGATTGTTTTGAACTCGATACGCGACTTGGATTTTCGAGTTCTGCTTCGAGAAATTCAGCTCAACTCGAATACAGATGCCGCCAGTGGCTGGATCCCAACGATGCATGCGTTTTGTCTTGAAACTCTTTCCAACCCGGCACGCCGCGTCGTTAGGGATGCTTCCGGTGTCGTGATATACCGGTTTCACAACGGGTTGGCCGATATGCACATTCTCGTCCCTAGATTCAGTATTCAGTGATTATTGCATACATACGAAGCATAAGTGACATGTGGCGTACATACAAGAACTTCCTTTCGATTTGCAACGGACTTTGCTGCATAACGCCGATGGACACGAAATTGCCGATGGTACGAGGACCGACGACTGCGCAATCACAGCTCACAACCATATGGAGTCCAGGGTCGGCAAAGATGTATTTGGATCCTAGAGAAAAGCGAACACCCCAATGTTGATACTCCGTGACTTCAACATAGCTAGCTTGAAGTTGCCCTTTCGAAGCGGCATGCACTCTATCGACCAGTTCAGAATTCGTCACATAACTGTTTCCAAACAACACACATTCACCGTCATCTAGGAACCCTCGAACGCCCATGATCGCCATGATTTCTCCATCGATCAATCTAATGGCCTCATCGATGCACATCAGTTGCTGCGCCATCTTTCGTCCTCTTTCCAGAATGCGCGAGCGGTGATTAAAATTGAAATTCTGCAACTAACACATGGCTTGAGCACGCACACATGGTGATCAAGTTCGCGATATTTTTGGACTGCGCTTTCCACTTCACGTGGCACGGTAACGTTAGCCAGGAGGTATTTAGGGAGTTGGGTGTGGGCGAACACACGCATTTTGGTTTGTGAAAATGCTTTTCATGCTGCAAAGCGGTTCGGACACCAGCCATTGGTACATCATTTTCCGAACAGCATGATGCAGTGGAAGCAGAACATACAGGCCACGCTTGCATTGTTTTGCCTTGTGGCAAGCATTTGCGTTTCGGTCATTCCGAAATGGTACAAGTCTTATGACGAAATTTTCGGGATACAACGCGAATTGGGGCTTTGGCGTGATTGTGTCGTCGTTGGAAACTCAACGATTGGATCTGAAATCGGATGCTTTCGATACCATTCCATGATTACGGATCCTTGGCTTTATTTGCTCCAAGGCGCTTCCATCCTTTCGATTTTGCTTTCGACATGTGCTGTGATTTCTATCATTCGACCGTTCTGGAGAGGATACACGCGAGGATGTTCATGCTTATGCGTGTTGCTCGGCGGCGCTATGACTCGCATGGCTTATGAAAAGTTTCAATCGGCAGAGAATGTGAAGTATTCCATCGGGCCTTGTTTCTCCTTGTGCATCGCCGTCATGTGCGTGCAATTGCTTATCTTTGTGTGGACCATCAAGACAGTTTCTGAACCTTACAACCACACAAAAGAAAACCAGCAAGACACGTCGCGGCCAATTCCTGCCATTCGTATGCGTTATGCCAAATGGATCCGAATTTTGTTCACTTTAACAGCAACCGTCTTGCTGGGATGTTCAACATTTCTAAAGAAATGGAAACATATGGAGTACTTTGACGGAAATGCTACGTCAGGGATGGACTTTGGCATTTGGACATATTGTATGTACGGCAAAGACGTCTCCTACTGCTTTTACACACAAAGCTTTCGATATTATGGACAATCAACAGTCACCTTTCTTACACCGATGCTTACCGATCTGCTCAACATGGTCCAGGCAACTTCGGTCATGGCATTCGTGTTTTCCCTCGCTGCCGTTTTTAGCGAGCTGTACATTCTGAGAAAAATAGCCAGTCGAGTATTTTCTTTTCTGTGCATGCTGTTGGCATGTACATGCAGTATCATATGTTTAGTCACATTCTCTACCTCTGTTAGCTCCGGATTGAAGAACATGGAAGAGAGTCAAGGCGATTTGCGAATGTCCGTATACGGTGTATCGTTTTATTTTCCCATTTATGCATGCATATTACTTGGGTTAAGTGCTTTTCTAGCAGATCCCAAATCTGAAGTTGATCATGCGAGTCAGCCTCTGTTGGAAAACGTTTGAAAAACACTATCGTGCTTGCGTGCAAGTCTGGAAGACTTTTAAAATAAACATGACTACTTCCCTTGGATTCAATTGCAGTACTGTTATTACTGATATGGTTGCTTCACTTGAAAACGGAGATCAAGTGCTACCTCGCTTTTTCGCAGATTTCAATTGTCAATACGAGTGGCCTCCGCCTGGAACTTTGCTTCAGTCCAATGTGACGTATAAAGTAGGCACAAATGTGTGCAAGACCAACTCTGTCTCAGACTGCCCGGCACCCTTTATCTCTGTCATACTGATTCCCGAAGGGAACATCGTGGAGTTTTATGCCAAGTCTCACCCGAATGTGGCCTTTCCCGGTCAAATCAATTTAGCGTCCAAACCGCCTAATCCCAAGGGTCTGTCGTATCTCGATCGGATGTATACTCCGAATCTCATTTCTGCCCTAACCAACAACTTATGGATGCGAGAAACTTACACCGACCAACCGGCGAAACCTTGGGGAGACCAATCACAACACGGAAAACTAGATGTGCCGTGTGCTCAAAACACGATTCCCGACGGTAAAACGGCTAACGAATTGTATGGATGGTCTGACGATGCCAAAACACTTGTCAAGCGAAGTCTTGTATCATGCGGTTCTCCTTTTTGGCCATCATTCATCGAGGCCTCCCAAACGTTCACACTGTCCGACGACAAAAGGAGTTGGGGTCCAAGTGATGGTACGCAGTTTAAAAGTCTTGTCTCCGCAGATCAATATAACTTCAAGTGTGTTTCAGCTCCGTTTGGTGATGGTGATGTTGACACCATCACATCGGAAGGAGATTCCATAGAAGTGATCATTAGGTCGCATCCACTGACTGGTATTTACTCTATGGTTGTGGACCAGCGTGTCCAACCCAGCAATAAAACAATCGAAAGAGGTTGTTTTTCAGGGAGAAACTTCAAACAAGATACTTTTGAGCTTGTACCATCGTTTTCAACGATTGACTGTGTATCGTCGAAAAGTACATACTATAATGGCAGCGGAGCGTGCGCCAAAAGTCTTGACAATAGCGAGGACCTTGGAACGTGCGGCGGTTGCAGTGCACCTAATCTCATTCAAGGCTCAGTCGATTCTTTTATCGTCAAGAATGGAGATTGGGATATGCAACGATTCATTTGGTGCATCGCCGATCCCAAAGACAAACCCTCTTTTTACGGTTACCCACTGCAACGTTATCAAGCCGGTTCTGCCTTTTGTGACCAACATGTGACCGAACTCTGTCAAGACACCGGCATTGTCCAGCAAAACAAAGCATTTGCCATCGCATGCCAATGTATTCTTCAACAACAAAAGTTAAAAGTCGAATACGCTGGTC
>CALKVB010000438.1 GCA_937996605.1 uncultured Oxalobacteraceae bacterium
TTATTCAAGGTGGATATACATTTTCTGCATCGACTATTTTTACCAGCTTTTTAAAAGGACAAAGCAATGTAAAAATTATTGGAGAAGAGACTGGTGGCGGATTGTATGGAAATTCGGCAATGCACATTCCCAATATTTATTTGCCTAATCCAAAACTGGTGACCGACAGCCTGTATGGTCATCTAGAAGTCAATAATGTGGCACCGACGCGCGCTTTGCAACATATTCGAGCCGTTAGTGCAACAGCGGAACAAGCAAAATTAATTGGTTTGAAGCAGGGCACAGCGATGCTCCTGATTACACGTGTTGGTTATCTCGCTAATGGTGCGGCTGTAGAGCTAACGCATTCCTATTGCCGTAGCGATTATTACGACTTTGTAGTGGAGCTGTTTAGATGAATTCAAGTGGGCAAACAATGCAACACGTCAGTGGAAATATCTTAACCCCAGAGGGTTGGGTCAAAGGTGAGCTGCAATTCACTGACACGATTCGTGCGATTCAAGGTGAAGCAACTCAGCCCGATTCGAACGATGATTGCTATATTTTGCCTGGTTTTATTGATCTCCACGTTCACGGTGCTGGTGGCAAAGATACGATGGAAGGCGGTGAGGCGATTAAGGTGATCTCCCGTATGCACGCTCGTCATGGTACGACCAGCATGCTGGCGACAACGATGACAGCGCCGATGTCTGATCTCGAAACGGCCTTGCAAGCATTGTCGGGCGTATGTGCGAACAGACAGACTGGCGCGGCGCGAGTATTGGGCGTGCATCTCGAAGGCCCCTACATCAATCCTGGAAAGTTGGGTGCGCAGCCTGATTTTGCCCATGCTGGTTCGCTTGACCAAGTTAAAGTTTTAAATTCGATTGCGCCGATCAAACTGATTACCCTCGCACCTGAAGTGGAAGGCAATCTGGCGATAGTAAGCCAGTTGACTGCGCTTGGTATGCGTGTGCAATTGGGTCACACTCTCGGTACTTACGAAGATGGTGTCGCCGCCATGGAAAATGGCGCCACTAGTTTTACACATCTCTATAACGCGATGTCGCGTTTGGATCATCGCGCGCCTGGTATGGTGGGGGCGGCCTTGGCTCATGCGACCTATGCAGAAATTATTCCTGATCTATTACACGTCCATGCTGGTGCTATCAAAACAGCCTTGCGTGCGATTCCTAAATTGTACTGTGTTACCGACTCGACTTCTGCGTCCGGTATGCCTGACGGCGAATATATGTTGGGGCGACAAGTGGTGCATAAATGTTTAGGCGGCGTTCGTCTTGCCGATGGCACTTTGGCTGGCAGCACATTGACCATGGATCAGGCATTAAGAAATTTAGTCAAAATTGGTTTAGAACTGGACGATGCTTCAAAGCGTGTTTCTACTTACGCAGCAGATTTTTTAGGTGTATCTGATCGCGGACGTTTGCAGGCCGATGCTTATGCCGACCTGGTAGTTCTTGATCGTGACTTAAATCTGATCGCTGTTTATATAGAAGGAGAGAAAATTGACCTCAAAGATGCTTAAGGAAGCGTGTTCCTCAGGAGAATTCGTTGCAGCGCAATTGGCGCATGATGGTGAAAGATTAGCCGAGCTTGGAAAGTATTTGCGTGCTACACCACCGTCATCAGTTGTAACGATTGCGCGTGGAAGTTCAGATCATGCTGCGAATTACGCTGCGTATTTAATTATGTCGCGCTTGGGTCATATCGTTGCCTCATTGCCGATGTCTTTAGTCACTTTAAATAGCGCGCCTTTGCATGTGCGTAATGCCTTAGCGATTGCCATTTCACAATCGGGACAAAGCCCTGATGTGGTTGAACCAATTCGTTTCTTCCGTGAAGGTGGAGCTTCGACAGTAGCACTGGTGAATGATGCGAACTCTCCACTCGCCAATGCAGCGCAGTGGACCATGCCTTTGTATGCTGGCCCTGAACTGAGCGTCGCTGCGACCAAGAGTTTTATCACTTCGTTGGTGGCAGGTGCGCGTCTCGCGGGTCATTGGCAAAATGATGCGTCGTTCTTAGCTGGCATCGAAGAATTGCCGCAAGTACTCGAAGCGGCGACGAAATTGGATTGGTCAAACGCATTAGATGTACTGGTGCCCGCGGAACGCATCATGGTGGTTGGACGTGGTATTAGTTTTTCCGTCGCCTTGGAATCGGCATTGAAGTTCAAGGAAACTTCTGTAATCCAAGCGGAAGCATTTAGCGGTGCAGAAATCAAGCATGGCCCGATGGCTTTGATCGACGATGGCTATCCACTTTTGATTTTCGCAACCCGTGGTCCAGCACAAGCAGGTTTGATTGCTTTGGCTGAAGAAATGCGCGGACGTGGTGCGAACGTATTGTTGGCAGCACCTGCTGATGTCAAAGAACGTAATTTGACTCTGGCAACCGCAGCAACACCAGATCTTGATCCAATCGCTGCGATTCAATCCTTCTACGTGATGGCGGCGCATTTGTCTGTCGCACGTGGATTAGATCCAGATAAGCCGCGTCACTTAAGTAAAGTAACCAAGACTAACTAGTGTGTCCTTTGCCTGACGAGGAAAGTGTGGGGCCAGTACTCGTCAGGCTTATTTTTTTGACACAGGATGCAGAGCATATTTGTTGAACTCGCTGCCGTGGCAAATAGTTGTTGCTTTACCGCCAGTGACGTGCGATTGCAGCGCATACATACTCATGATGGATGAAAGAAATGAAGTTTCGGCGGCTCTTTGTATGTGCCTTTTCACTTGCCTTGGTTCTACTCTGGAATCTGGCTAGCGCCGCCGACGCATCGACTACACGCCGTCAAAAAATTGAGTTTTGGACCATGAGTCTGAAACCAAAATTTATTCCTTATTTTCAAAACCTCGTCAAGGAATACGAGCGCACGCATCCTCAAATTCAGGTTGAGTGGGTGGATTTTCCATGGGATATTTTGCAGCTCAAACTGATCACCTCCATTGCTGCAGGAACACCTCCATCTTTAGTAAATCTCAGTGTGCCTTGGGCAGAAGAAATGGCGCGGGATGGATTGTTGCAGCCCGTAGATCGTTTGATGCCAACGTCGAATCCGTACACGCAAGGTGCCTTGAACGACCTTCGTTTCGCTGGAAAACTTTACGCCTTTCCACACTACAGTAACGTCAATGTGGTTGCCTATAATCGGCAGATACTTGATGCAGCAGGAATTCATGCCGCCCCTAAATCGATGGATGACTTGTTGGCATATGCACGGCAAATCTATGCGAAAACGGGCAAGGCAGGCTATGCGCCAGCGCTAGGCAAGATCGACGGCTTCATGATGCAAGAAGGGCTGCCTTTAATCGTCAATGGTAAAGCAGTATTTAATTCGCCGGCACACATGAACTTAATCGCGAAATTGAAACAGACTTACCAAGCCAACGGTTTTTTAAAAGATAAGTTATTCGCGGAAGATAATTTTCCAGCAGTGGTCGATGCCTATCTTGGAGGGCGTCTTGGCATGATGGTCTCTGCGCCTACCGCGCTGCGACGTATACAAGCAGACTCAAAAGAAATTTACGCGCAAACAGATATTTTTCCGGCACCGATTGGGCCGACGGGAATTGCTGATGGTGGGTGGATGTTTAACTTCGCCATCCCCAAAGGAGTGCCGGCTGAGAAATTGCCCGCAGTCGCGGAGTTCGCACTTTATTTGACGAATGATGTTAATCAACTGTCCTTCGCTAAAATCGCCAACGTCATGCCTACTACCAAGAAAGCTTTGGCAGATTCCCATTTTCAAAGTGGGGATGCACATTCTACGCAAGGAGCGGCGGAAAAAGCGCAAACAGTGGCTGCTAATTCAATGGAGTATTCCCGTAGTTTATATGTGGCGGGTATCGACGATTACGATGAACTACGTCGATTCCTAGTAAAAGCGGTGGAAGCAAGTGTGACGGGTAAGCGTGATCCTCAGACGGCGATGGATGAAGCGGTCGCGATCTGGAATAAAAAACTGGTGGGGATTCGATAATGTCAGCGTTCATCGTCTTTGTTCGACGTCACCAGTTGAGCGCATATCTATTTCTTGCGCCCGCTTTATTGCTGATTGCTTTATTCGGATTTTGGCCTGTGCTTTACGGTTCTTATTTGAGCTTCACTGATTACAGTTTAGTGCGCGAGACGCACTTCGTTGGCTTTGCGAATTATCGCTATATTTTTGCCAATGATATGTTTTTGACTGGCCTGAAAAATTCCATCCTGTTTTTGCTGATCGTACCTGTGATTCAAATCTGTGCCATCAGTTTGGCCGTTTTGGTGAATTATCAAATACCCGGTATGCGTTTCTTCCGCGCTGCGTACTATGTGCCTGTGGTCACGACAGTTTCAGTGGTCGGCATCATGTGGGGTTTCATGTTTCATGAGCAGGG
This sequence comes from uncultured Oxalobacteraceae bacterium, assembly GCA_937996605.1. Lineage (GTDB taxonomy): Bacteria > Pseudomonadota > Gammaproteobacteria > Burkholderiales > Burkholderiaceae_D > Undibacterium. Next base: position 4,380 of record CALKVB010000438.1, read on the forward strand.
TGCGTTGAACTATGTGCTGTTGCAACTGCATGCCATCAATGCGCCTGTCGGATGGTTATCGGATGACAGTATCGCCTTGTTCGCAATCATGTTTGTCTCATTGTGGCGTGGTCTCGGTTGGTACATGGTGATGTATCTCGCAGCCTTGCAATCGATACCGTCTGAGATGCAAGAGGCGGCTATGTTAGATGGTGCTAACGCTTGGCAACGGTTTTGGAAAATTACTGTGCCCATGTTGATGCCAACCATCATGGTGTGCAGCATTATGTCGGTGTTGGCAGCGCTTAAAGCTTATCAAGAAGTGGATGTACTGACGCAAGGTGGACCGATGAATTCTACTTTCACAGCGTTGTATTACGCCTATGATCAAGGGCTGAAGCACTTGAAATTGCCGCGTGGTCTAGCGGCGAGTTTTGTGGTGTCGCTGGTATGTATGTCGATCGCGATTTTGTGTCTGCGTTACTTGAAGCCACGCCATCGCTGAAGATGAAGTTGATCAAATTTTTCAAAGCCTTATGTCTACATAGATGGTCTTAAACACGCAATGATGCAATTCAAATCAAAACGGAAGATGTTGCAATCACTCATACGCTATATGCTGTTGTCGGTGATCGCTGTGCTATGCATTTTTCCGTTTTGGTGGACCTTGGTGGTTGCGATCTCGACAGAGGGAAACATTTTTGAGTTTCCACCAAGCTTTCTGCCGCAATCGATGAGCTTAGAAAATTTTGTTGAAGTGTTTCGAGTGATTCCTATTTTTGAATTTTATAAGAATTCAATGCTGATCACGGTATTGACTGTTGTTTGGAAATTAGTACTGTGTTCGCTTGCTGCTTATCCTCTGTCACGTATGAGGTT
>CALKVB010000439.1 GCA_937996605.1 uncultured Oxalobacteraceae bacterium
GGTTTGGCTTTAATCTATACGAGCCACTATATGGAGGAAGTGGAGCGTTTGGCTGACCATCTGGTCATTATCGACCATGGTGTTGTGATTGCCAACGAAACGCCTACCGCACTCTACCTAAAGTTACCCGCACAGGCGGCACTGCATGTCGATTTAATGAAGCCTCTCAGCAGCGAATTACTGCAAGAGTTGGGTCATGTTGAGGGAGTGCTTAATATTGAGATCGATGCGAATGGTTGCGCGTTAGCAATTCAGTTGAATGATCAATCAAAGGCCTTTTCTTGCCTTGCATTTTTGCAGCAACACGGACAACAGGCCACACATTTTTCCACCGCAAAAACGAAGTTGGAAGATGTGTTTTTAGGTCTTACTGGGCGCCGCCTGCGCGATTAACTATAAAGAATAGATTGAAGGAAATATGATGCAAGCGATATTGGCTTTGATAAGAAAAGATCTGCTGTTATTTTTGCAGGATAAACGTGCCTTGTTCCTCACATTGGTGATGCCAGTTGCCTTAGCAGGTTTTTTTGGGTCCTTGACCGGAGGCTCTGGAAACAAAGAGGCCGCCAAAATTGAAGTCGCTCTGATTGCGGAAGACAGCAGTGTCATTAGTGAAAAAATTGTCGCAGGTCTGAAGCAAGAGTCAAGCCTCAAAATTAAAGAGGTTACTTTAGTTGAGGCTCAAGATCAGGTTCGTAAAGGTAAATTGGCGGTGGCTGTACATATTCCGCAAGGATTTGGGTTGGCGGCAGGTGGCGCGTTGTTTGGAGCTAATGCAAAAGCACAATTACCTATTTTTTATGATCCCTCGCAAGCTGCGAGTTTGGCGATGGTCAAGGGCATACTGACTCAGCAGGTGATGCAGAGCGTGAGCGCTGAGATGTTTAGTGGTCAAACGGGATCTAGTATGATAACGAAAGATCTTGAATATTTGCAGCAGGTGCCAACTCAAGACCAGCATGCTAAGGATTTGCAAGTATTTCTGAGTAGCCTCAAACGTTACCAAGAGCAGACGGCACAAACACCAGTTGCCGGTGGTGCGCAAAAGCAGGCGGCTGCCTTGGCTGTTCCGTTTGAAAGTAAAGAGCAAGCGCTGACTGCCAAATCATCAATTGAGAGTCAATACAATGGATATTCGCATTCATTTGCAGGCATGATCGTGCAGTTCATTCTTTTCATGGCTATTGATGTCGGTATCGGTGTGTTGTTAGTCCGTAAAATGGGAATTTGGAATCGCATGTTGGCGGCTCCGGTGAACGTGAATACCATACTGACAGCGAGAGCTTTATCATGTGCTTTGATTTCATTCATCCTGATTTGCATTATTTTCGCTTTGGCGATGCTGGTATTTAAAGTGCAAATTCTTGGTAGCGTATTCGGTTTTTTGGGGGTCGCTTTGAGTTTTTCTCTGATGACCGCAAGTTTCGGATTGTTAATCGCTGCATTCGGTAAAACCCCTGAAGCTGCGCGTGGTATTGCTGTATTTGTAACCTTAGTGATGGTGATGTTAGGCGGAGCTTGGTTGCCATCATTTTTATTTCCAGCATGGCTACAAGACATTACGGTATTTATCCCCACTCGTTGGGCTGTGGATGGTTTCGACGCAATGACCTGGCGAGGTTTAGGTTTTGACGCTGCGTTGCCGGCAATTGGGGCACTCTGTACGTTCAGTGTTTTCTTTTTTGGAATTGCTGTACAGCGTTTTAAAAGAGAACAAGTCTGAGGACTGAGTAACGCGAAGATATCAAGGAAGGTATCAATAAGTAACACGGAGGCGGGGCTTGTTTCAATTCTATACAAATCTCCGCCTTAGTGTGCGGCTGTAAGAAAGGTTTCGTCAATATAATGTTGGCTATATTGATTTAACTTTGAGAAAACAATTTCTCTCACCTTTCTTGATCTGGTCCTAGCTATGCATTCTTCTTTTGCGTTGAAACCTCTCCCCATTGCCATCGCCGTATTGTTTGGCACGTCGAATCTTTGCTCAGCACAGAGTGAGACGCCACTGAAGCAAGAACGTAATCAGCAAGAAAATCATCAGCAAGAACGCAAACAGGAAGAGCAAGAAACGATAAAAGGGGAGAAAGAAAAAGCACCTACGCAAGAAAGCAAACGGAAGGCACAGCAACGAAATGTTACGGCGCCACCGCAAAATTTTTCTAAGTCTGATCAGGTGCAAAAAGTAACGGTGAATGGCGCTAAGCAAACAGAGACTGATGTTCGTCGTAACTCTATCGCTGGAAAAATTGTGATTGGCCGCGAAGAACTGGATCGTGATGGCGATAGTACCGTTGGTGAAATTCTTAAACGTTTACCCGGTGTAACGACAGGTGGACGCCCTGGCCGTGGCGGTGATGTTCGTATGCGTGGTATGGGTAGCGGTTATACGCAGATTCTCGTTAATGGCGAACGTCCACCACGTGGCTTCTCGATGGAGTCTTTGGCACCAGATCAAATCGAACGTATCGAAATTATGCGTGGGCCTGTTGCAGAATTTAGTACGCAAGCAATCGCGGGAACGATCAATATTGTCTTGCGCGAAGAGTTTCATCCGAAAGACACCGATTTGAAGTTCGCTCTTGGTGTCGAACAAGGTCGTATCGCGCCGAATTTGTCGATTACCTATCCTGGACAAATTGATGCGCTTAATTATGCGCTGAGTGGTTCAATTTCGCATAATGGACAACAAGATCTGTCGATGACTCACAAGACTGAGATTGCCGATAGTGGTGTTATCAATTTGGTGCAAGATCAAATCGATCACACAAGACGTTCGTCGACTGCCATTCATTTGACGCCAAGGCTCAGTTATCGATTCGAAAACGGTGATAGCTTAAATGTGCAGCCATTGTTTATGGATAATCGCAGCCATTCGAATAGTGACACCACAATTGATCAGAATCCACAATTGCCTGATCCTATTACCCATAAAGCACCCGTTGCGCGTGCTTTTTCTAGCGGAAATGCGGATTCCACATTTGGTCGTGCGAATCTAAATTATCAACATAAGTTTGAAGATACTTCAAAGCTAACCATGAAGCTTGGCTTAGGCATTGGCCGTTCTGAAAGTAATAGCTTGCGCACTCAATTTGCTGCTGATGGAAGCCAACTTAATCTCATGACTGACGTCAATAATACGCGCGATACATCGTGGAGCTTAGGCGGGAAGTACACCACGCCATTTGGTGATAAGCAGAATTTAGCTGTTGGCTGGGAAGTCGAAAATAGTCATCGTAACCAGACCCGTATCTCCTTGGATAATGGTTTGCCGCAGTTCATTGATTCTGGCGACAATCTCGATGCCAATACACGTCGTGTGGCAGCTTATGCCCAAGATGAGATTGATATCGATGCGCAATGGTCTGCTTATGCCGGCGTACGCTGGGAGGGGATTGATACACATAGCACCAAATCAAATTATGTTGTGGATAATTCGAGTAGGGTAGTGAACCCTATCGTGCATGCAGTTTATCGAATACCTGGATGGGGTAAAGATCAAATTCGCATGGGCTTAACTAGTAGTTATCGAGCTCCATCTCTAAATGACATTATTGCCGTACCGACGATCTCACCATTGAACGGCCCAACACGACCCGATCGTAGTGGTAATCCAGATTTGAAACCAGAGTCCTCTCGTGGGATTGACCTCGCCTTCGAACACTATCTCAAGGGTGCGGGGATAATGAGTGTGAATCTGTTTGCTCGCAGCATCAATGATTTAATACGACGTCGTACCGAGCTAGTGTATAACGGAAATGGCCCGCGCTGGGTGAATTCCCCAATCAATATTGGGCATGCACTGGCTAAAGGCGTTGAGCTTGAGGCGAAATTTCCATTGCAAGAGTTTTTCCCAGACGGACCAGCGATCGATATCCGTTCGAACTTCAGTCGATTCTGGTCGAACGTTGACGATGTCAAAGGACCCAATAATCGCCTCGATCAACAACCAAGCATGACCGCGAATTTAGGCATGGACTATAGACCGAGTGCTCAGCCTTGGAGTGTCGGTGGCAATATTAATTGGACACCCGCCTATACCAACCAAGTCAGCGATACACAAACCAGTATTTCTGGTGTGAAGAAACAAATTGATGTGTATGCTTTGTGGAAGTTGAATGCCAACACGAAATTGAGGTTATCAGCGAGTAACCTGCAAGCGAATGATTTTACGAGTGGCAGTACTTTGTATGTCAATGGTATTAATTATTTGCAATCGAATCGTTCAAGGACATACACCGTATTTAACTTGCGTTTAGAACTTAAAATTTAAGCACTAGAGGTCGAAGCTGCAAATGCTGCGCTGCAGGAGTACAATGTAAGTATCGTTTTTCTTCGTGCTTTTTCTATGTCCCTCCATCGCTTAAATGTTGATTTGCATTGTCACTCCACTGTGTCGGATGGTGTTTTGTCGCCAGACGTCTTAGCGCATCGTGCTAAGGCTAACGGTGTCGATGTTTGGGCATTGACTGATCACGATGAAGTCGGAGGTATTGCTTTAGCGCGCGCCACTGCACGTGACCTAGACTTGCACTATGTGACAGGTGTTGAAATTTCTGTGACCTGGGCTGGTAAAACAATTCATATCGTTGGTTTAAATTTCGACGAAACTAATACCGAGCTCGTTCTTGGTTTGGCAAAGACTCGCTCTGGTCGTCAACGCCGAGCGGAAGATATGGCAGCAGATCTCGCACGCGTCGGCATCCCCAATTGCTATGAGGGTGCATTGAAATATGTTGGCAACCCAGACCTTATTTCTCGCTCTCACTTTGCCCGCTATTTAGTTGAAATTGGCGTATGCCCTGATGTGTCTTCTGTATTCAAATCCTATCTTGCCGATGGAAAGCCCGGTTTCGTGCCTCACCGTTGGGCAAGCTTAGGAGAAGCGGTTAATTGGATACGTGGTGCGGGCGGTGTGGCTGTTATCGCACATCCTGGACGTTACGATTTGTCTTTAGTCGCCCACGATGAATTTCTGAGAGAGTTCAAGCATTTGGGTGGCCTTGGTATAGAAGTCATTACGGGTAGTCATACGCCTGACCAATACGAAGAATATGCAAAGATAGCGACCCGATATGGCTTTTTGGCATCACGTGGTTCTGATTTTCATGCGCCAGATGAAAATTTGCCAGATCTAGGACAATTGCCCGATTTGCACCGAGATTTGAATCCAGTTTGGAGTACTTGGATCGCCTAAATGGTCTTGCCTCTACTTGAATTCTGCGCAAGTAGAGCCAATATGTTGAGAGACTATGTTCTTCTCATGGAGGTCAATAATGACGCGTATTATTTTACTAATCGCGACAAATCTCGCGGTAATGCTAGTGATGACGGTTGTGTTGTCGCTACTGGGCGCCAATCGATTTTTAACAGCGAATGGACTCAATCTTGGAACACTCATCGTGTTCTCACTTGTAGTGGGTTTTACAGGTTCGATTTTTTCTTTATTGATCAGCAAATCAATGGCGAAGTGGTCCACCGGTGCGCATGTAATTGAGCAGCCATCGAGTTCGACCGAGGCGTGGTTGGTGAATACGGTTCAGGTATTATCGCAACGTGCGGGGATTGGGATGCCTGAAGTGGCCATTTATAATGGTGAACCAAATGCATTTGCAACGGGAGCGTTCCGCGACTCAGCACTTGTCGCGGTGTCGACAGGCTTGTTGAATAGCATGACGAAGGAAGAAGTTGAGGCGGTACTTGGACATGAAGTCGCACACATAGCGAATGGTGACATGGTCACCATGACACTGATCCAAGGTGTGGTAAATACTTTTGTAGTCTTTCTTTCGCGCGTGGCGGGCTACTTGGTCGACAGCTTTCTGTCTAAAGATGAAGAAAACCATCGACCTGGCATAGGTTTCGAAATCGCGAGTTTTATTTTCCAAATTATTTTCGGCATTGGCGCATCTTTGATTGTGGCTTGGTTCTCCCGTCAACGAGAGTTCCGTGCCGACGCTGGTTCGGCACGATTGCTTGGACACAAACAACCAATGATCAATGCCTTGGCGCGCTTGGGTGGAATGCAGGCAGGCGCTTTACCCTCCGATTTAGCTGCTTCAGGAATCGGCGACGGATCTCAATTGAGCGCCTTGTTTTCAACCCATCCACCGATGGAGGAGAGAATCATGGCCTTGCAGCGCCTTTAGTTAAGCAAAATTAATTAAATAGATATAAGCAAGCCAATTTAATTCAGTGAAAAATGATGTTAAGGTGGGTACTCGCGTTATAGAGGCGTTGTCCTCTATAATCGCGGTATGAGCCAATTTTTCCAAATTCATCCCGAAAATCCGCAGCTACGCCTGATCAAACAAGCCGTGCAAATTATCGATCAGGGCGGAATCGTCGCTGTTCCAACGGATTCATGTTACGCCTTGGTATGTCATTTAGACGATAAAGATGCAGTCGCACGTCTACGTCGCATACGTGGCGTAGATGAAAAGCATCATCTCACTTTGCTGTGTCGCGACCTATCTGAAATTGCACAGTATGCCAAAGTGGATAATAGGCAGTTCCGTATGTTGAAGATGGCGACGCCGGGACCCTATACCTTCATACTTGAAGCGACCAAAGAAGTTCCTCGTCGTTTAAGTCATCCGTCTCGAAAAACGATAGGTTTGCGCGTTCCTGAAAATCGTATCGTTGATGCGCTGCTCAATGAATTAGGACAGCCGCTGTTAGGAACGACCTTAATTCTACCTGACGACGTAGAAGCATTGACCGATCCGGAAGAGATTCGTGGACGTTTAGAGAAGTTAATCGATTTAGTGATCGATGGTGGTGCATGCAGTTTGATGCCAACGACCGTCGTGGATATGACCCAAGAAGAGCCTGAGTTGATTCGTCAAGGTCGAGGTGATGTTGAGATTTTCGGTTTATAAGCGGCCGGCATGCATCGATGATTTCCTGTCCGCAAATTTCATCTTGGGTTGAGAAATCTGCAGGCCAGATTGACCCGTCGCTCGGGCCAGTCTTGGATCTTGCATGTGGTGCCGGTCGGCATAGCAAATATTTGCACTCCTTGGGTATGTACGTAATCTCTTTAGATAGGGAAGAAAAGCTACTCAAGCTTTTACAAAATGAAGAAATCAACTGTGTAAGCTGTGACTTAGAAGCCTCTACAAATCAAGGACACTCCTACGTTTGGCCTTTTTCAAGGGACGCTTTTTCTGCGATTGTGGTGACAAATTATTTGCATAGACCCTTATTTTCAGAATTATTGGCTTCTATCAAGCCTGGCGGTGTCTTGATTTATGAGACATTTGCTATCGGGAACGAGGCATATGGACGTCCTCGAAATCGGGACTTCTTGTTGCAGGAGAACGAACTTTTACAGCGTTGCGTTTTCGACTCTCCTTTGGGCTCCAATTTTGTTTGCATCGCCTTTGAACATGGCCTTGTCAACCAAGCTTCACCCGCGATCGTTCAACGAATTTGTGCTCGACGACTTTAAAGTTTTCTCAATTTCCTCGAGTGTGTAATTTCAATATCAGATAAATTTTTCTTTCAACCAATAAAGCGACTGTAGCGACGGTGAATCTTGAACTTCATGCCACTTTTTTCTTCGAAATTCTCATGAATTCCAAGTCTTAAGCGCACCAAGCTTGACTTCGATCCGCTACAATAATGGCTTTACTTTTCTCTCGCGCTAACATGACAAAGATTCAAGGAAGTTTGGTCGCAATCGTGACCCCAATGCACCCCGATGGCAGTCTCGACGTGCCAAGCTTGAAGAAGTTGATCGATTGGCATATCGCTGAGGGAACAGATGGTATTGTGATCGTAGGAACCACCGGTGAGTCTCCGACAGTCAGTGTGGAAGAACATTGTGAATTGATTCGCATTGCTGTAGAGCATACCAATAAGCGTATACCGATTATTGCTGGATCTGGCGGCAATTCAACAGCTGAAGCGATTGCGTTGACGAAGTTTGCGAAAGAGGCTGGCGCGGATGCATCATTGCAAGTGGTGCCTTACTATAATCGGCCAACGCAAGAGGGCATGTATCAGCACTTTAAAAAAATAGCTGAGTCAGTCGATATTCCTATCATTCTCTACAATGTTCCGGGGCGTTCGGTTGCGGATATGTCAAATGAAACGATGCTGCGCTTATCTCAAGTGCCAGGCATCATTGGTGTAAAAGAGGCGAGTGGCAATATTGCCCGTGGTATCGAGCTTATTCGCATGGTACCTGAGTCATTTGCTGTTTACTCTGGTGATGATGCGACTGCAATTGCGTTGATGGCCTTAGGCGGTAAGGGCAATATTTCGGTAACAGCGAATGTTGCACCGCGCGCCATGCATGAGATGTGCGCCGCAGCGATGCAAGGAGATTTGGCAAAAGCAATTTCCATCAATAACAAGCTGTTATCCTTGCATTCAAAATTGTTTATTGAGCCAAATCCTGTTCCCGTTAAGTGGGCTTTGACTGAAATGGGTATGATTCCCGCAGG
>CALKVB010000440.1 GCA_937996605.1 uncultured Oxalobacteraceae bacterium
TGCAGGAGACATGCACTTGCCTTCTAGGCGGGTGAACTTCGAAATAGTGATCTGGTCTTTTGCATCGAAAACGATTTAGAGATTTGAGTAGTCCAAGGAAAACAATGAAACGTGTAGATGATTTTCGCCTGCGCTTAGGCAAACATGAACTAGTGCCAATTATGATTGGCGGCATGGGCGTAGATATTTCAACCGCAGAACTGGCCCTCGTTGCAGCGCGTCTAGGTGGCGTCGGGCATATTTCGGACGCCTTGGTTCACGATGTTTCCGATCGTCGTTTTGACACTAGTTTTGTTAAAGAAAAAACAAAACAATACAAGTACAATATTAATAATTCAGATAAAACAGACGTCAAATTCGATCTCGAATTGTTAGCACAAGCTACCCGGCTCCATGTAGGGAAAACCATGGATGCCAAGCAAGGTGACGGTATGATCTTCGTCAATTGCATGGAAAAATTAACCATGAACGGGCCACGTGATACCTTGCGCGTACGTTTGGCTTCCGCCTTAGATGCTGGAATAGATGGTATTACTTTAAGTGCTGGATTACATTTAGGCTCTTTTGGCCTTATAGAAGATCACCCACGCTTTCGCGACGCCAAGCTTGGCATTATCGTTTCCTCCGTTCGTGCATTGCAATTATTTCTGCGCAAAAATGCCAAACTCAATCGCTTACCAGACTACGTTATTGTAGAAGGCCCGCTGGCTGGCGGACATCTTGGCTTTGGTCTTGATTGGGCGAAATACGATTTGCACACCATCGTCGCAGAAGTATTGCAGTACCTAAAGGACGAAAATTTAGCGATTCCTGTAATAGCGGCTGGCGGCATTTTCACCGGTAGCGATGCTGTTTCCTTCCTCGAAGCGGGTGCTGGAGGCGTACAGGTCGCAACACGTTTCACTATTACCAAAGAATGTGGCTTGCCAGACGACGTTAAACAAGATTACTTCAAGGCCAAAGAAGAAGAAATCATAGTCAACACAATTTCTCCTACTGGCTACCCGATGCGTATGCTAAGCAATACCCCTGCGATTGGCTCTAACATTCGCCCTGGTTGCGAAGCGTATGGTTATCTTCTTGACGGCAACGGCAATTGCTCCTACATCGACGCCTACAACCGTGAAGTAGAAGCCAACCCTGGGAATAAAGACTTCAAGGTAATGGACAAAACTTGCCTATGTACTCACATGCGTAACTTTAAATGCTGGACTTGTGGTCAAACCACCTACCGTCTGAAAGATACGACACGACAACTACCAGACGGCACTTACGAACTACTCACCGCAGAACATGTTTTCCGCGACTATCAGTTCAGTATCAATAATGAGATTGCGCTTCCGTAAGGGGCAATCGAACAAATAAGAGGCGCATTTTATGCGCCTTTTTTCAGCCCAAATAATTTACCGATCTTGGTTTTACTGATTTTTCGAAAAAATAAAAAAGCCTGCTCGAAGCAGGCTTTTTTATCGAAATTTGGGGTGGACGATGGGGCTCGAACCCACGACAACAGGAATCACAATCCTGGACTCTACCAACTGAGCTACGACCACCATTGGTACACTCAACAAAAACTTCATCAAGTGAGCCTCGCATTATACGAGAGTTTGATGAGTCTGGCAAATGTTTTCCTTATGATTACTTTTTTTAAATGGTATGTATTCAAAAAAAACCCATAGCAAAAGCGCTACGGGTTGAGTTCCCTATTCGGGCACAGGACTTACAATGAAAACGCCCTCACTATAAATCCAGAATATTCAAACACCTCAAATTATTACAAATACTTACGAATTTCGATTTGCCGATACATGCCACACAATTTCAGTGCATAGGCATCGCAGAGGAACTATTAGCGGCACTCTTGACGGTTGCATTGACCGACACAGTCTGCTTTTTACCTTGACGATCTTCAAAGCTCAGAGTTAAAGGGATTTGATCCCCCTCCTTCGCCTGCTTCTTCAGATTCATTAGCATGATGTGAAAACCACCTGGACTTAGCTCGGTAACCTTACCAGCTGGACAGTTAACCTTCTCAACTTCACGCATTTTCATCACGCCACCATCCATTTGCATCTCATGGATTTCCACCATACCAGCCACTTTGGTCTCAACTTTGACCAAGTTCATTTCATTCTTTGCTTCAATCTGCAAAAAAGCACCGGTGGTTTTTTGTGGGCCCACCGTAGCACGTACCCAGGCATTTTTCACACTCACCTGTGCCATTGCTTGCGAAGACACTAGAAAGCCCAATGCACTTGCGACCACTAAGGAGAATATTATTTTTTTCATTTATACACACTTTCTTCAATTGAAAGAGCAAGAGTACATTACTTTATATTTAGAGAGAAAAGATCTCAACACGCTTGATGCTTCTGCACACTTGCCCAAGCCTCAAGCAACAAATTGGCATCAGCATTGGCCAGCTTCTTGGAGTCAGATAGCAATTGCCTAAAGCCACGGGCACCGACTAAGCCAAAAGTAAGGCCAAGCATGTGACGTGTGATGCTGTTCAATTTTAAACCTTTACCATTGGCACCAAATTTCGTCAGTTGATCCTGTATGTAGGGAATCATTGCTTGCAAAACTTCTTCACGGCTCTTAGGAGGTGTGACATCACCATAGTAACGCGCATCGAAGCTACTCATTACATAGGGGTTGTGATAGGCCTCGCGCCCCAACATTACACCATCACAATGTTGAAGATGTAGATCAATTTCCTCGATGGTTTTGATACCGCCATTGATCAAAATTTCCAAGTGTGGAAATTCGCGCTTTAACTGATACGCATATTCATACTTTAATGGTGGAACTTCACGATTTTCTTTAGGTGACAAACCTTTGAGAATCGCATTGCGCGCATGCACGATGAAAGTTTTACAGCCCGCATCGGCGATTTGCCCCACAAAGTCTCGCACAAAGCTATATGAATCGACATCATCAATACCGATCCGATGTTTGACTGTCACATCAATATCAACCACATCACGCATGGCTTTAACGCAGTCTGCCACCAACGCTGGCTCGGCCATTAGGCATGCACCAAATGCCCCCTTTTGCACACGCTCAGAAGGGCAACCGCAGTTGAGATTAATTTCATCATAACCCCATTCTTGACCGCGCTTCGCAGCGATCGCTAAATCAGCGGGCTCACTACCACCTAATTGCAAAGCGATGGGATGCTCGACTTCATTGAAATCAAGATGGCGCGCTATGTCGCCATGAATAATTGCGCCTGTCGTCACCATTTCGGTATAAAGCCAAGTATGACGAGTAATTTGACGATGAAAGACACGACAATGCCTATCGGTCCAATCCATCATGGGAGCGACGGATAAACGGCGTGAAGGTAAAACTGCTGAACTCACAATAATCTGCCTGCAATAAGAATACTCAACATTGTACCTTTAGCGGCGCATGCTTGCGAGTTCGCCCTCCCAACTTCAAGTCCACAGCAGTCATTTTTATTAACAATTCATTCAAAAATCGATCTCACCACACGAATTTCGATTTATCAGTAAGGGCATTTCGTTTATGCTTAGAGATCAGCGAATGACTTGATTGCCAGAGGAAAATAGCATTATGTCCAAACAACAATACGAACACTTGTGGATGCCCTTTACAGCTAATCGCCAATTTAAAGCACAACCAAGGCTGATGAAGGCAGCGAAAGGCATGTATTTCACCAGCGAAGATGATAGACAAATCTTAGATGGCACAGCTGGATTGTGGTGTGTGAATGCCGGACATAATCATCCGAAGATTGTCGATTCGATTCAACGTCAGGCAGCAACTCTCGATTTTGCACCGACTTTTCAAATGGCACACCCTCTCGCTTTTGAGGCGGCTACTGCATTAGCGTCGACTACTCCACCAAACTTAGACCGCGTATTTTTTTGTAATGACGGATCCGAAGGTGTTGATACCGCTCTCAAAATGGCACTGGCATACCATCGAATGCGAGGAGATGGTGGGCGCTCTCGTTTAATCGGACGAGAACGTGGTTATCACGGCGTAGGCTTTGGTGGCATCTCTGTTGGCGGCATAGCAGGTAATCGCAAACAATTTGGACCAGGATTGGCAGGGGTCGATCATCTGAAACATCCTCTCGATATCCAACGAAATGCTTTCAGCAAAGGCCTACCAGAGCATGGTGCAGAGCTTGCCAATGAATTTGAGCAACGCTTACTGGCATTACATGATCCGTCTACAATAGCAGCGCTAATCGTTGAACCAATACAAGGTTCAACTGGCGTAATTATTCCACCACGTGGTTATCTACAAAAAATTCGTGAAATCTGCAGCAAATACGGCATCCTTTTAATTTTCGATGAAGTCATTACCGGTTTTGGACGCCTAGGAACTGCTTTCGCGGCAGACTACTTCGACATCCAACCCGATATAATCGTGATGGCAAAAGGCTTGACCAACGCAGCAGTGCCGATGGGGGCGGTGGTCTGCAGCACAGCAATATACGATACTTTTATGGAAGCTGCGCCTCCGGATGCCATCGAATTTTTTCATGGCTACACCTATTCTGCACACCCGCTCGCCTGCGCAGCAGCGATTGCTAGCATTGAGGTCTATCGCGAGGAAAATATTTTCCAAAGAGCCGCTGACATGTCTTCCTATTTTGAAACTGCGGCACACCAACTTAAGGGGCTTCCCAACGTCAAAGATATTCGCAATCTGGGTATGGTTTGCGGTATCGAACTAGAACCGCAAAGCGGTAAAACAACGACACGCGCTTTTGATGTATTTCATCGCTGCTTTTGGCAAAAAAATCTCCTCATTCGGACCACCGGTGACATCATAGCTTTGTCGCCACCATTGATCATATCGAAGACGGAAATCGATTGCCTATTCGGACGTCTGGCCGAAGCGATCCGCGAGCAAGCCATTTAATCCATGGCGGCAGCGTCGAATTTAGTCAACAGCAAAGCGCTCGACTTTGAAACTCGTGCTTTCGTTTTCAATCATTTAGCCACAATGGAAAACGCAGGCATTCCCGCTTTGCAGAGTTTTCAACATCTCAAGTTGAATCAAGAAGTCGCAGAACGTGTCGCAAAATGCAGGCGCTTATTAAACAAAGGAAAGGACATTGCCCATGCAGGCAATCAAGCTGGCTTATTTGATTACCTTGAATTCGAAATAATTCACGCTGCAAGTACCGCAGGCTGTTTGGGAATCACCTATAAGCGATTGGCTAAAATCTACACAGAAAAATTCACCCTACAGAACAGACTCAGAGCGCGCATGCGTCTACCTATACTGATGTTTGTACTTTCTCTATTTCTGATGCGATTGCCCTCCCTCATCTCCAATCAGATCGGTAGCTTTCAATACCTATTAGGAATCATGCTTCCCGTCCTATTAGTTTTTGTGGTGGTTCATCTGTTCAAACGCCGCTTACAAAGACCGATGCACAAACCGATGCTAGACCAGACAAGGTCAATCGCGTTTGACCGCTGCCTTTTGCATCTTCCCATTTTTGGGAAGATGATCGCGCGCGATAACGCTAAGCAGTTTTACGAATCACTGAGTTTATTGCTTGAGGCTGGCGTTGCCATGTTCGAAGCGGCACCACTCGCGATCAATACCATTTGGAATACCGAAGTGCGCCGGCACTTTGCACCACTGAGTGCAAATTTAGTAGACGGCTTCACCTTATCGAAGGCACTTGAATCAAACGCCTTGAAAGGCGAATCACAAATCACCGATATTATTCGAAGCGGCGAAGAAAGTGGATGCCTACCTGAGATGCTTTGGCGATATGTTGAAGCTGAAAATGAAGCACAAACGCAATTTCGTGAGGCAATAGCAGACTGGGCACCAAAGATCGTATATGCGATTGTCGCTGCCTATATCGTGTATCAAATCCTACGCAGTGGAGCTTTCATGCCTCAACTCCCTGCCGAAGCGAACTAATTCGAGGTTGGCGCGCCAAGGCGACGATGATGAGCTGTCGCAACCATTTTTTCTAACACTCGATTGAGCTTCATGATGAGCGTATCAGGTACTTGCTTGGTACACCAAAAATAACGAGGATCTTCTTTAATAGCTTCCGCAAAATATGTCAGTTTGAAATCACTCGCGGCATGATCGGAACGCTGAATTAAGGCGTTTGCCTCCTCCTCGCTTACCAAAAAATAATCGGCGCGCTTGTACACTAACATATTAAGCATATTCGTATTTTCACCTGTAGCGATTATAATCCGCGGAGAAAAATTGCGGATTTGTTGGTCGAGGATTTGACCGTAAGAATAGCCGTCCTTAACTAACATCGTCAGTTGATCATCTTTCATCAAATCAGCAACTCGCATCTTCGCTTGCACACGAGAATTCGAAGCCAGAGCGAGGGCAACCATCTGCTTTCCCATGTAAAGCGGTGCTGTATATTTTCCAACGCGTTCACGTTCAGGACGTTTGAACCATCCAACTAAGCAAGCGTGTTCCTGATTACGATCAATGACCGCAATTTGTTGTTCCGCAGTCGCCCTCTTCCACGCATACGGAATATTTGCTAACGTTAATGCGTGATTTGCCGGACTTGCAGTCAATCCCTCGACACGCTCATTTTCTTTTGACTCCAAGTAAGGAGTGCGCTCATTAAAATAGAGCGTCAATTTCTGGTGGGTATTCGCGTGCGTTGGTGACACCCAAAACAACACCAGCACTGAAAAAGTGCCCAGCCAATTTATGCTTCTTTGCATCTCCGTTCCATTTTTGATTTTGCTCGTCTCTCCGTATTTTTTGTCGCGAGCTTTCAGTTTTATTCCCATATCATATTAGGAAAAACCTGTTGGAATCGAGATTTCACAGAACTTTGCATTCTTGCCGAATGAACAAACATTAATGCTTATGCATAGAAGCAAGTCAAAATTCACATTTTTTAACGCAAATAAAAAAGCCTACTTTGTGCATGCCACAAAGTAGGCTCAAATTTGAATTGAAACAGCCCGCTTTCTCTTTTTCTTAAAGCATGCGCGCTAATAAGGCTTTGTCATATTTTCCTTGAAGCGGAATTTTGACTTTGTGGCCGGCGCCACCAATCACATTAATCGCTTCGTCATGTTTATTACGAATTTCGCTGAGCGTGACTGTCTCGTTACCGCTTGGATGAATGATTTCAATTCGATCTCCCACAGAAAACCGATTTTTGACTTCAACCTCAGCCCATCCATCAACCACTGACAAGACATTTCCAACGTATTGACTACGATGCGCTTTGGAAACGCCTTCCATATAGTTCTGATGGTCTTGTGTGTGGTGGCGTTGGTAGAAACCATCGGTATAGCCACGGTTCGCCAATCCGTCCAATTCGCTAATCAGACGTTCGTTAAATGGACGACCTGCAACTGCATCATCAATCGCGCGACGATAGGTTTGTGCCGTACGCGCTACGTAATACAAAGACTTAGTACGCCCTTCCACTTTCAGCGAATCCACACCAATTTTCGCCAAGCGCTCAACGTGTTCAATTGCACGCAGATCTTTAGAGTTCATGATGTAAGTGCCATGCTCATCTTCGAGAATGGGCATGAAATTACCTGGACGACCAGCTTCTTCGATTAAGTACGGACGATCCGCGAGTGGATGACGCTGCATATCACCCATCGCAGAGAAACTCTGATTCGCTTCTTCTAATGCCTTGTTAAAGTCAAACTTAATCGTTTCAACCGGGACACGTTGTAAGTCACCTGTCTCATTTTCCGTAGCGTTTTCGACTTTGTAATCCCAACGGCAGGAATTCGTGCAAGTACCTTGGTTCGGATCGCGGTGATTAAAGTAGCCGGACAATAAGCAACGACCAGAGTACGCGATACACAATGCACCGTGAACAAAGACTTCGATTTCCATTTCTGGACAACGTTGCTTAATTTCTTCGATCTCATCGAGCGACAATTCACGAGATAAGATCACGCGTGTCAAACCCATCTTTTGCCAGAACTTTACATCAGCCCAGTTCACTGCATTGGCTTGCACTGACAAGTGCACATTCACTTCTGGCCACTTCTCGCGCACCATCATAATCAAGCCAGGGTCCGCCATGATTAAGGCATCTGGCTTCATCGCAATGACAGGTTCCATATCGTTCAAATAAGTCTTGAGCTTGGAATTGTGCGGAAAGATATTACTCGCCACGAAAAACAATTTGCCGCGTGCATGTGCATCATCAATGCCTTTTTGCAGCACATCCAGCGTCGAAAATTCATTATTGCGTGCGCGTAGACTGTAACGTGGCTGCCCTGCGTAAACCGCATCAGCACCGAAATCAAAAGCGGCATGCATTTTTTCTAAAGAGCCCGCTGGCAATAGCAATTCTGGAGCTTTGAGTTGAGCAATGGATGACATGTGTGTATTCCTACAAGAAAACAAAATATGGAAACCGACGCCCGCGCGTCAAACTAATTTATTCTTTTGACGCTCTAAATGCAAAGCCGTCATTTCA
>CALKVB010000441.1 GCA_937996605.1 uncultured Oxalobacteraceae bacterium
CTTTACCCGATGACCTCTCCTGGTCTGATGGCCAAGAGGTCACCCAGACCGTGATCGAGGCCATCCGGTCTTGGCCCGACGAAATTGCCCGTGACGCACTCATTGCCAAACTCATGGCAAGCGTTGGACTCGGGGATGCTGCGGGCAAACAAGCAATGTTTCAGGTGGCCAGGCAAAACGGTGCAGCCTTGATGGGGCTCGTTGCCAACCAAAGTGACATCCATCGCTCGTTCTGGCTGTACGTGAACCACCCCGAGCTCTTTGATCTGGCCGGGGATGTGGACTTCTTTGAGCGCCATGGCACACAGGCTCAGCAAAACGATCTGGGCGTCAAGCGCAAGCCCAACACCTCCGATGCCGCCATGCTCGGCATGCGTCAAGCCATCTCGGCGTTCTATCAGAAGGAGCTGCAGTGTGGCGACGGCAGCGTGGCATACGTGCTCGAGCGCTCCCCCGATGTCTATCTGCTGACGGTCCACGTCAAAGACCTGGCGATGCTGCGCTTGGAGTTTGAAGGCTCGACCCTGACCCGTCGCGTCGGCAATCCCAACATTCACATGGTGCTGGAGTATTCAGCCAAGACCGGCGTCGCCCGCACCCTGGTCAAGGGCGGGGTCAAGTACCACACCATGCTGCTGGAGGCATTCGAAGAGCATCTGCTGGGCACCAAGGTCGATGCCCACCGCATCAAACCACCCACTCTTGACTTGTCGGTGTTGCGGCTGGGTTTCGATGTGCCCCAGGCACTGACCACCGACGGGTTCATGGCGCTGCAAGTCAAAACCCTCACGCTGCTGAGTCCCCACGGCGACCTCAAGGTCGAATGCACAGCAACCGCGTCAAGCGACCAGCAGTGCGTGACTGAGTTGATCGCCGAGTCCTTCCCCAACGAAAACCCGCTCAAGCGCAACTGGCAGATCAACTCGGCGCACATCAACCTGTACTACCCACCCGAGCCAGGCAAGATGCGATCGAAGGTCATCACCATCGAGATCACCCGCAAAGGCCGACTGAACCTTCACAAGTTCGACGCCAAGATGCAGGCACAACTCGAAGGCTACCTGGTTGCCCTCGGCATTCTGGGTGCCGATCAAACGCTGAGCGCCAACGAGCAGCAACCCGGTGAAGACGCCTTCCAGGCTGAACCCGCGTACCAAGAGTGAGCATGAACTCACATCATGCTTGGTCGTTGGTGTGTCGCTTGTTCGCTGAGGGAACGCACGTCCATCGCTGGGCGTTGTCCCCTCACGAGGTGGCTGCATGCACCTTGCTCGGCTCTGCCATAAAGCCTGCGCCCGTCAATCAGCAATACGCACTTTGCCCATACTGCAACTTGCATCGTGGGCAGGTCGTTGCTGATGGCAAGGGAGGCAGACTTTGCCAATGCCCTGAATGCGGTCCGGTCCAGCTTGAGCCACAGGACCTGGCAGCCGTCATGCTCAACGAGGATTGGTTGCGTCAAAAATTGCGCATGGCAATGGAGATCAACAGCCGCGATGGAATCGATCAAGTCAGTCCTGGCGTCTGGCGACTAGGCGATGCGCGACAAGGACCAGTCATTCTGGCTCGCAACTTGTCCGGCCTGGTTCACGCACCGGCGACCCTTGATGCGCTGCGAGTCAATGCCTCTCGGTTGCGGGTGATCACGCCCAAACCTATCGACCAGACCGCACACCCATTTGCCGTTGACATAGATTGGCTGCCACTTCAGGAGCGGTTCGCCTTTTACGGCGGCGGAATCTCATTTATTGCCCCACAGGGCCAACGCCCCACAGAAACGCAACGTGAGCCCGCCAAACCGGTTTACGGCCCCTTTGCTGACGACTTCCGCTCAGTGCTACTGCCAGAGTTCGGCCACATCGCACTTACAGATGCTCAAGCATCCGTGTTCGGTTCTCTCTGGTCATTCAAGGGAGAGCCAACGCGTGGAGAACGAATCATGGCCAAGGCAGGACTTGAAAGCGACAAGCCGATCGATGTATTCAAGGTGAAGTCCCGTGACAAAGGCAAGCTTGGTGTCGATCGCCCCCTGCTGGCTTACAGGGCGCTTGTGGTCACACAGCGCCGACAAGGTCTTTATGCGATGCCCTGCGCTTCAGGGCAATAACCTCTAGGACTTGAACTATGGCAACGAAAGATCAGATCAACAAAGCTTGGGACAACGCAGACAAAATGCGCGGCAAGGATCCGGACCTGTACCGCAAGGACCCGTACGGGAATTCGATGTACCGCCACTCGCACGGCAAGAGCTCAGAAATGGGATGGGATGTTGATCACATCACCCCGAAATCACGGGGTGGCTCTGATGCGACCAAAAACCTACAAGCGCTGAACTCTTCCGTGAATCGCGGCAAGGGTGACTCACTTATCAAGAAGAGTCGCCACTCGAGTTGAAGCAGGCGACTGAGGGTACGGTCATCCGTGGCCGTCTCTAGTCGACCCAAAGCGGACATTTAGGAGCGAGCAATTCGGTTCCCAGATGCTTTCTTGATCGTAAAAAAGTCACCTAACTAAGAGAGTCCAAAACTGAATTGAGATCGGTTCCTGAAAAATGCGGATGCGGAGATAGAGCTTCATACGGCAAACCTTGTCGATTAACCCAATGCGTTGTAAAGCCAAACCAAGTCGCACCCAACGCATCCCATGCATTGCTGGATACAAAAAGCACTTCATCTTTGTTGACCGGAATGACTTGTTGAACCAATCCGTAGCTCTCAGGAGAAGTCTTGAAAAGACGAATCGAATCGACAGAAATGAGATGATCTAAAACATCCTCCATCCCTGCGCTCTTGACAGCTGAATTCAGCATATCCACGCTGCCATTTGAAAGAATGGCTGTTGTGAGACCCATGGCTTTTATTTTTTGAAGCACCGCCAAATTTTCTGCAAAGGGCGTGAGGTGCGCATATTGCTGCATCAGTTTTTCAACCTGACCCGAGTCCCGGCTAAGTTTGAGTCTGTCTAGCGTGTACTCCAATGACAAGCGCGTCAGTTCCCAAAATGGACGGAAGTATTGACTACCTGATGCGTTGTGCGGGTCTGACTGAGTGATCAACCGTGTGTATTCAATTTGCTTGTCGCGCCACTTCACCGCGATATCAGCTCCTTTACCGGGGTAAAAATCTTCAGCCAGAACTTGGATGGAGTAGACGTCAAATAATGTGCCATAGGCATCAAATACAACAGCTTTTATTTTCATGAGATTTTTCTCGATTGGGATCAAACCACTGTCTTGGCATCTTGGCCAAACAAAATTGACTTGGCGTTTTGGTCGACGGTAGGTGCTGTGTTGATTGACTTGGCAATCTCATAAGCTCGCTGTGTTCCTGGACGGTGCTTAATCCGTTCAAACCATGACGCAAGGGCTGGGAATTGACTCATTTCCTGGCGCTGACGCTCATGCGGCACGACCCAAGGATAGGCGGCCATGTCAGCGATCGAGTAGTCGCCGCATATGTACTCACGGCCATCTGACAGATGCTTATTCAAGACGCCATACAAGCGGGAAGTCTCTTTGACGTACCGATCGATGGCGTAAGGCAATTGCTCAGGCGCGTACTGCACAAAATGATGGTTTTGACCCGCCATGGGGCCTAAGCCGCCCATCTGCCAAAACAGCCATTGCAAGCATTCATTTCGACCACGCAAATCTTGAGGAATAAACTGTTGAGTCTTGTCTGCCAAGTACAAAAGAATGGCACCTGACTCAAAAATACCAATGGGTTCACCCCCGCCCACTGGTGAGTGATCGACGATCGCAGGTATGCGATTGTTGGGAGAAATCTTCAAAAAGGCGGGAACAAATTGTTCGCCCTTGCTGATGTTGATGGGTTTGATGTTGTAGTCAAGGCCAGACTCTTCCAAGAACAGCGTGACCTTATGGCCGTTTGGCGTGGTCCAGTAGTAAAAGTCAATCATGCTTCATGCCCCTGCGGTTTTGAGACGCTCGTTGGAGGGGAACAGCATTTTTCGTGCGTCCTCATCCACTTCGGTTTTGAAAGCAAACTTGGTCTTCAAGGCTTCAGCGCGTTGAGCCGCTGGGCGTGCGTTGATTTCGTCAAGCAAGCGTTTGACGTGAGGCAGTTTGACCCAAGCATCAGCGCCCAGAACAAATGGTGCAACACGCGCCCAGCCCCAAACCGACATGTCGACAATGGTGTACTCATCGCCCATCATGTAGGGCTGATTTGCCAAGCGGTCATTGATCAGGTGCCAATGACGCCAGGCTTCAAAGTCATAGCGATTCACTGCGTATTCTTTAGGCTCTGGCGCAAAGTGTTTGAAGTGAACGGCTTGACCACAGTAAGGGCCGATACCTGTGGCCACAAACATCAGCCATGAATACATCTCAGCTTTGTTGCTTGGCGTATTTGCAGGCACAAACTTACCCATCTTTTCAGCCAAATAGAGCAGCATGGCATTGCTGTCAAAAACTCGAATGTCGTCGTCCAGCATGGCCGGCGTCTTGGCGTTGGGGTTGATGGTCTTGAAGGCATCAGCGTGCTGCTCACCTTTGCGCGTGTCCACCGGAATGAGTTCGTAGGGCTCACCGGTTTCTTCCAGATACAACGCAATCTTCAAAGGGTTGGGCGAAGGATGGAAATAAAACTTGATCATGACGGATGCCTTTGTGCGTGTGGATGATTTAAATGAATGCCAGCCAAATACCGAGCGGCAGAAACGCCAGGCTCAACAAGTGTCCGACGATGACGGTGGAAGCCACTTTGTTGGGTTCCACCTGAAATTTGTCAGCGAGCAAGAAATTGAAGACTGCGGGTGGCAAGCATGCAAACAAAATCAAAGCTCCGCGCTCCAGCCCTTGCAAGGGAATCAGCCAAAGGGTCAAAAAGACAGCCGCGACTCTGAGTATCAGGATCAGAACACCTGACTGAACGCCCACCCAAGCGTCTGCAACTTGGCTGCTGGCAAGCCTGGCTCCTAGGGACATCAACATCATCGGAACCAGCACACTGCCAATCATGGTGCAGGATGTTTGAAACCAATCAGGTAGAGACAACTGCAGTTGCGAGCTGGCCACACCCAGCACCGTTGCCCAGACCAGTGGGTTGGCATACACCATGCGCCAGTCAACTTTGCCGCTCATCACGCCAGCGCCCAGCGTGAAATGCAGAATGTTAGAGATCACTAACAGGACCACTGCTGTTGCCATTCCTTCCGATCCATAAGCCAAGGCAATCAAAGGGATGCCAATCGGTCCAACATTGGTGAACATGACACAGGGCAAGAATGCTTGCTGTGTTGCGCCTGAAAATTTCGCCAATGGCCAAGCGATCACTCCGCTCAGAATAATCAATAGGATGGAAGCCCCAGTAAAGGACAGGGCTGAAATCGGGTCAAACGATTTGGCAGACAGCGAAATAAAAATCAACACAGGCAGTGCCACGTCTACAACCAGTTTGTTGGCCCCCCCTAGGTCTGGTTTAGCTCGGCGGCTGTACAGAAAGCCAACCAACACCAGGGAAAAAATGGGGAGCGTGATAGATGCAATTTTTGAAAACATAGATCCTGATTCGGTAGATGCACTCTCAATTCCTTGCATTGTCTTGTACTTGATGCAACAATTCGTACATATAAATTTGCTATTCGTACAAATGGACGCCCCTCGCTTAGATCGACTCACTGCCTTGCTAGAAGGACTCAGCCCAAAAGTTACGCTGACCTCAAAAGCGAACGGGTTTTCGCTAAACATCATCAAGACAGGGACACCTGAGCTTTCCTTGGATAGCTCATCAGCCACTCATCTGGACGCCTTGTCTTTGTTGGCTTGCCCTGCGGAACACTCGCTCTCAAAGACCCTCGAACCCGATCAGCATTGCTTGATGAGTTTTGAAGTTGTTTTTGATGGCCCCATGGGACCGGGCTTATTAGCTGAGCTGTCTCAGCCAATCTCAATCAATATGAAGGACGCCGATCCATCTCTCGTGCAAGTCATGACATTGATTGCCAATGAAATGCAGACTAGTCGTTGTGGCCAACCGCTTTTTATGAACCGGGCAGGCGATATTTTGCTGATCAGTTTGATGCGCCACCTGACATCTCGACCTCAGCAAGACTCAGGACTGTTTGTTGCATTGTCAGATCCACGAATTGCCAGAAGTTTGGTGGCCATGCACACTAAGCCTGCTCACCCTTGGACCTTGGAAATTTTGGCTAACTTGGCAGGTATGTCGCGGACATCGTTTGCCAATTACTTTAAAGACGTGATGCAGGTGTCACCTGGAAAATATCTGGAAAATTTGCGTTTGGCCATTGCACGGCAACTGATGCAGACAGGCATTGGGCTCAAACAAATTGCTACACGAACTGGCTATGCTAGTCCGTCTACCCTTTCCAGAGCCTTAGGTCGTGGCGGATGAATAGCGACAATGGCTGATCAAGGGCTGACTTTTGTTAGGTAGTTTTACACGACATCGCTATCGCTCTGGTCTCGACATTGAGGCGGCCAAATGTTCAGGTTTGACATAGGCTACAAACGACTGCCTCAAAGAAGTCTTTCAATTTCCGCTTCTGGCCGACATGAGCCGTAGCAACTGGTCATCTCTATAAAAATACAAAGCAAGTGTTCACATACATCTGCCCCTACCGCACCATTCAAGGACGGGAAAATATGGGCTTTTCTCGCGAATTCTCACAACGTTGTGTGCGACAGCTCACAAACCACATGGTTTGCCTCAGCAGGTAGAACGCAAAACCTTCGTATGCGACACACGCATAAGTCATTGCCGCAAAAGGCGATCTGCGTGTGCCACTTCGTCAGTGTTCGCAGAAGTTTTGTGAGAAGAGAGAGCGGAGTATGAGATTCGGGGGGCGTTACCGGCTCGGATGCAGGAGGGGCATGGCACACGTAGAATTGCGCCGCACCCCGCACCATCTTGCGGTCGCCAAAACGAAAACGCCCAACTGAGAACAGTTGGGCGCTTGATTTTGGTGGCCTGGGGCGGAATCGAACCACCGACACGCGGATTTTCAATGCGTAGCACTTCCTAAATTACTATGTTTTATGCGGCTTACAGCGTGATATTTTACGCCGTGTAACAAACTGTGCAACGCATAGTTTGATTCCCTAATGCAGAGTCGAACCAAAATTTGGGACCTAAAGTTGGGTGTCGCTTTAGGGAATCGAACGATGCACAAACACCTGCGAACAGGCAAAAAAAAGCAAGTAGCTCGAATCTCAAGCTACTTGCCCTTTACTAGGTGTGCGTCAGCACACCAAATTATTAAGCCACCTCTAGCAGCTTATCGTTTGCAGCCTTCGTGCTTTTAACAACTTCAACGTGACGCTTTCCGTCAACCGCTTTTACAACATAGCGTTGGTAAACAAGCTTCTCAACGGTATGCACACGTTCAATAGCTTCGGATATTTTGGTGTTGCCGCTAAATTTCGCCATAACCATTAGTCGCAACATATGGTCATAAACGTTTGGAACCGTGTCCTTCCGCTCCCACAAACTCACAGCATTGACGGAAACGTCTAATAACTTACCCAAGCCTTCTTGAGTAAGACCGAGCTGTACACGCAGGAAACGGAACTCGTACCCTGCTAGCAAGCCAACTTTCTCCGTCAGTTTCGTTGCGAGCAACTTGTGCAATCCGTCAATATCTTTGACAGAAACTGCAACGCCGTACTTCGTTTCTTTGCTTGTGTAGCCGTTCTCCAACCAAACGTTGGGCAAACCGCAAGCCGTGTAGTGCAATTTTCTTTTCATATCTTAATTTGCTTTCGTCATAACAGTTACAACAATTGCATCCGGGTCATCATCGTCTAAAGCAACAACAACAGAAATGTTTCGATTGGTTCCAAAGTGATCCATTCGACATTTAAGGTCCCCAGTCTTT
The DNA here is from genome assembly GCA_937996605.1 of uncultured Oxalobacteraceae bacterium. Classification (GTDB taxonomy): domain Bacteria; phylum Pseudomonadota; class Gammaproteobacteria; order Burkholderiales; family Burkholderiaceae_D; genus Undibacterium. The sequence goes on from CALKVB010000441.1 coordinate 7,861, forward strand.
TTATCTCTAACTGGTGGACGCTGCATTACTCCGTTACGAAGGCAATCCATTACTTGGACGTCAGTAACTCCTCTTGCAGCCATTCGGTCTTGTGCGTGCTCGCTCAAGTAAACCGAATCGCTGTTTTTTGCAAGAGTTCGAATGTGCTTCTGTAGCTGCACATTTGTCATCGACCCGAAGTCTAGTGTAGCACCCATAAATTTTGTGGCCTATAGAATTTTAGGAAAGCCCCCACAGTGCGTAAGGAGCATGCCTAGCTGGCATCACGAAATTTTAGACGAATGGCGTAAACAAAGGGCTGCTGATGCCATCCAGCAGGCAACCCTTAAAGCAACCTTACTTGCCAAAGCCCTCACGCAGCTTGATGGACGCAGCTTCGATTGCAGCATCAAGCTCGCCAGCCGCCGCAATGGACTTGAGTGCTTCAAGGGTTGGAACCAACTCTTTTTCGCTTGCAATCTCGATTGCAAACTTACCCTTTGCAAGTTCCAGCATGCGTGCGCCGTAACGCATGTTGATTGCCAACTTGCCGTTGTCAGTAGCAAACCACCACTGCTTCACACGCTTGTTGGTTTCAACCAGTGTGCGTTCGCCCGCTTCAGTTGTAACGCTACGCAACTTGGTGATGATTGGCTGAGCACCTGCTTGCACTGCTTTGGCGATTGCAATTTGCTCGCCGATAGCTTTGAGCATTTTGGTGCGGCGAACTTGTGCGCCAGTGAGTGAGTTGTTCTTTTGTGCTGCGGACAGCTTGAGTGAAGCGAGTGTTGCCATGTGCTTTCCCTTTCAAATGTTGATAAAGCACAGGTAATTTTGTGTTCGAAGTGGGTCAGTATGCGACCTGAAACCCGCCGTTTTGGCGGGCTATTGGGCTAGATACAGCTTGCTGTGTTTACGTTTGGCGCAGCGATACATGCCACAAGTTTCCTTCACGCACAGCACGTAGCGTGACGAAATTTAGGGGAAATTCAACAGCTAACTTGCTAGGGTAGATATGGCTCTTGCCCACATCTTCACGTGCCCAAATTTGCAATTCGTCGTCGTGCTTGTTGACGTAGAAGCACAAACCTTTAACGCCGTTTGCACCTAAGAAATGCAGCTGAGTGGTTAAGAAATCAAAGAACCATTTGCAGTCTGGTCGCATCGCAATCAGCTTGACTGCATTGGTTAGGTGAATGTTTTGTGCATACGGGAACAGGCCACGTATGTTGTCAGCCTTGCCGATTTCAAAAGCAAGAAGGTTGCTGTCATCGGCAGCGGTCCATTTGCGTCCCTCTAGTGTTGCGTGTGCGTTTGTGAATTCTGTGTATCGCATCAAAGTCCCCTTTAGCGTATTTAGCTAATGGGACACACAAGCCTAAGTTTGGATGCGTTTCTACGTGGTTTTATTTGGCATGAGGTAAATACATGCATGGAATCCATCAAGCTCAACCACGCATCAAACAGTGGTCTTCATAACTCCAACTCTTTAACCAAGAATCACACCATGCAGCAGCAATGTGAGTGGTATGAAACTTGTCTACGTGGCACACAGCTTGATGGAAACCATGCCTAATTGCTCATGCTAAACGTAATGCGTCTCACCTAAAGAGAAGTACGCCAAATTGGTCTTGGCAATAACGGCTTGCTCTATACATTTCACTTCTCTATCAGTTAGCTTTCGATCAACAACAATTGCATCATGAATATTTGCTTGCACTGCAACGCCAATTTTTCTTAGCTCGCTACGCACAATGTCCATAGCGATAGTCTCCGCGTTTTGGTAAAGCCAAGCCAACAGCTTGCTTCTAGACATGTTGCCAGCGTTTGTTTGTAATGCTGGCATTGTTAATAGGTACGGATACAACGCCTTGAACTTTTTGATGATGAACTTATCCAACCTAGCTTGTTGTTTGTTGAATTCTGTTACTTCGACGGATTTCGTAAAAATCAAACGCTCATTGATGAAGTGATTACCAAATATCTTGATGACAGAACTGACTTCATCTTTGCCAAATCTGTTCTTCCACTGTGCATTCAGCTTGCCACCGAAAGACAAAGCCGTCATAGCCTCTTTAATCATGGCCTTTTGCTTGTCGTCACTCAAACCAATAGTGCTGCCAAACACCTTCAGCTGTAAATCATCGAAGTAATCTTTTTTGTAAGTCAAGTAGTAATAGATAGCCGTAAATTGTTCATCTACCAAGCAAGCCTTACCTTCGCTTGCAAGCAACTCATACGCAAATGCAAGTTTCCACGCAACAACGCTTGATTTCACATCGTATTCGTAGCAGTTTGCAAGAATTGATTTTCGTAAATTCTTGTTCACACTTTGAATGCTTACGCCTTCGTAGTAGGTCCTGCCAAACTCGCTTAGTTTCTTTTTTTGCGGATAAGTGTTGTTGTTGATTTGTGCAACGCGAAGAACACGAAGTGCTTTAAGAAACTCCGTTTTATCCTTGTTGCTCACTTTGCTACGCACCAAACGCTTGATGTAGGCGATTACTGAAGGAATGTTGACATTCAAAACGTCATAGTCAGCATTAACTTGACTTGCTGGCGTTGCCCAAAAAGGCGCTAAAAGACTTTGATATGCAGCTAGATTGTTTGCTGGCATTGACAACAGATATTGTTCAAGGTCTGCATCAGTCATTGCCTGAAGCTTAGCCAAATCTTCATCGTCTTCCACCTTAACTAAGCTGGTGAATTTGATGATCGCGATTTCACCCGTAATGTTGTTGGCTTGATTTTTGTTTACTTGTTCAACGAGTTGTAGCCCGTTATCTTCAAGCCATTTATGTGTTCTTATGTTGTTCAGCGACCAAATTTGCCCGCCAAGTTCCTGTATTGCAGTAAGTGAAGCCCAGTAATGCTCCTTGAACTGCATTTGAAATGGACGTGTACGAAAAATCTCCAAATTAACGATCTGTTCAAGATTGCTGACGTACTTCTCCAATCGCTCCTTGGCCTTGTTTTTCTTGGGCACAGCGACCTTCAAGGCATCCAGCACCTTCCCATCCACTGTCAGTCTAAGCATTCCGAACCTCGCTAACCCGCATAAACATTAGCTTTGCGGGGGTCAAAAACCTAACGAACTTATAGTAATAGTACTTGTACATATATGTAATAGCAATTACCCATTAAAAATAATCGCGTAAGAAGTTAACTTACGTAGCGTAGCGAAGTAGTGGTTAACTTCTTAACGCAGTTGTGCGAAGCACAACTTGTAATGGTTGCTTTATTGAATTTCATGTTGTTGCTTGCCGAGTTTTAGTCTGCCTAGTTCTGCTTTTTTTTAGGACACTGTGTGATTTGTTTTTTTTAGTGAGCTGCGACAACCAAAACGAGCTAAATACAAGCACTTAAGAAAATTGCAGTTTTCTTAACCACGTTGATTTCATTGAGGATTTTTTAACCCGCCAGTGCATCGGGTTTCGGTCGCGTCTATTTACTAAAGAAAAAACACTTGCTCGTGTTGTTTTATTTACCAAGAAGGACGAAACACATGGCACAAGCAAAAACACTTACACAAGCAGAACTTGACCAAGTTCTCACGTACATCGCATCACGCAGCTTCGCAACTAGAAATCGCGTCATGCTGCTTACGGGCTACTGGTCAGGCATGCGTGTCGGCGAAATCGCAAGTCTTAGCGTCGCAGACGTATGCAACGCAGATGGCACAGCAAAAAGCGAAATCCGACTTACAGCCTACCAAACAAAAGGTCGTCATCCACGTACTGTGTTTGTCCCACAAAAGCTACGTGCTGAACTACAAGCGTACTTAGACCTACGTAAACCACTGAACCACAAGCACCCCTTGTTCATTACAGCTGGACGCAAAGCATTCACCGCAAGCGGCATGACACAACACTTTTTTTGGCTGTTTAGAAATGCGGGCATTGCTGGTGCAAGCAGTCACTCAATGCGCCGCAGCTTCATCACGAACCTAGCAAACAAAGGCATCGGCGTTCGTGTACTTGCATCACTGGCTGGGCATCGCAGCATTGCCGTGACCCAACGCTACATTGATGTGAACGATGAGCTACTTCGCAACAGCGTTGAGTTGGTCTAAGTCACTCACATCACCAACAACAACTGAGAAACTAAGAATTGCGTTGTTCGTACAAACGTACGGCTTGTGAAATTAGTTCTTGCAGTTCTGTGAAAGGCTTTTTGTATTTCACAGCGCCAAACATTATGTTTTTACCGTCATGGTCGATGCAATATTGGCGCAGGTCGTCGTCGAATTCCATTGCTGTTGCAAGGCTCATGTAGTCATCTGTGCTTTTGATTGCGTCATAAGTCTTGAACATTTCATCAAGCATGTAGTAGTTGACTGCTTCATTGATGTTGTTATGTTCGTACTTCAAGTCACGCCAATC
>CALKVB010000442.1 GCA_937996605.1 uncultured Oxalobacteraceae bacterium
TACGAGATAGTACAAGGTGACTGGAGTTCAGACGTGTGCTCTTCCGATCTGAATCACACGGGAGTACCAGAACTCATTGTTCCTTTAGGTGCGATGAGTTCATATCGGAGTGTAGCGCAGCCTGGTAGCGCATCTGCTTTGGGAGCAGAGGGTCCGAGGTTCGAATCCTCGCACTCCGACCATTCTAATCTTATAACAACAAAAAAGGAGATGCATGTTCAGAGTATATTGGACAGAACAACAAGAACAAGCCGTTCAAATTCACTTCAAAGATTTTGAAATGAGTTCAATGTGTGAAGCCTTAGAATTTATGGAATCTTTAAGAAGCTTGCAGCGCGCAGGACAAGTCATCAGACATATCACCATGTCTGCAGAAAATCCTAACTCAATTGGTAAGCTTGGCGTCGCAGATCCACCTGCAGATTATCAGTGGAAGAAACGTCGATTATAAGCACGACAACAAACAATAAAACCCAAACTAGGCGATACGCAACAGCGTATTTTGGGGTGGCTATAGCTCAATTGGTAGTGCTTCAGATTGTGATTCTGAAGGTCATCGGTTCGATCCCGATTGGTCACCCCAAAGTTCGTTGAACATACGCGCGTCAGACCGTTCATCATTAGTCTAAACTTGCCGCATTTTCCTATACATGGTCTGTCGACTAATGCCTAATCTACGCGCTGCAGCGGCGACATTACCATGGGTGTCGACAAGTGCTTGCTCTATCATCTGTTGCGATAAAGCACGCAGACTTTGTGAGGCCGCTTTGCTCTCTGGCGACGCTTTTTCGGTGACTGTGGCTGCAACCTGCAGATCTTCCTCTGTCGCCATAACGACATTAGCTTCGCCACCAAGTTCTTGTACCAAATCTGGCGCAATATGTTGCCAATCGATACGACATTCACCGTCGTCCAAAAGAGCGACTGCGGTACGTAAGCAATGATGAAGTTGGCGCAAATTGCCGGGCCATGCGTATCGGCGCATCGCCTGCATGAGTTGTGGCGCGAGCTGCAAGACTTGGTGTGGCGATAAGGCATGCAACATACGCACACACAGTGGCGCAAAATCGGTGCGTTCTCTCAAGGCAGGTAGGAATAATTGCAAGCCATTAATCCGGTAAAATAAATCTTCACGGAATAGACCTTGGCTCACACGTTGTTTGAGTGGCTGATGGGTGGCGCAAATCAAATTAAAGTCGACCGCGACGGCATTACTACTTCCTAACGGTGTGATTTGACGCTCTTGCAGCACCCGCAACAAACGTGTTTGCAAGGCTAGTGGCATATCACCTATTTCATCCAAAAACAGCGTGCCGCCATGAGCCTCTCGGATGCGCCCTGATGAACCTTGTCGATTAGCTCCCGTGAAGGCCCCAGCGACATAGCCAAAGAGTTCAGCTTCAATCAGATGTTCTGGAATGGCGGCACAATTGACAGCCACAAAATTCTGTTGCGCCCGAGCGGAGCCGCGATGAACAGCATTCGCGAAGACCTCTTTACCTACACCTGATTCACCTGCGACCAACAATGGAATTCCCTTATCGATCACCTTACAAGCTTTATCCAAAGAGCTTTGCCACTGCTGATCGACATTGATGACTTGGCTCTGAGAACGCTGAACAAACTGTTGTAAGGCTTGACCGCGATGGATCAAGGAATTTGGATGCACCCGCGCAAACAAATCGATACCGCGTTTGGTTCTCAACCCAGATGTGCTTGATGGCTGACGCATGTGTTGTGTCAACATGTGCTCGAAACTGGAATCGAATATTTGCGACCAATGCAAGGCGCGCATATCGGCATACTGTAATTGCAGCAAATTCAGCGCTTTGCGATTTGCGCCGACAAGATAGGCATCTTCAGAGAAAGCCAACACCGCCTGCGCCACCGAGCCTATGCCCTCTGCACGGGTATGCAATTGCAATAGTATTTGGTGCTGATTCGAACTCAGTACCATACTGTTTTCTATCATTTGAGCGGCGGTAGAAACCAAACCTAGCGTGTGCGGATGGCGACTGCGATAATCCCCCGAGATATCGAGTATGCCCATCAATTGGCCTTGCGCTGACATAATCGGCGCAGCCGCGCACGTCAAAAATTCATTAGGTTCGAGATAATGTTCGGCGCCATGAATTTCAATTTCATTTGCTTCTGCCAAGGCTGTGCCGATCGCATTCGTGCCACGCTGACTCTCGGCCCACGAAGCACCGCATTTCAGCGCAACACGGTCTGCCTTATTGAGGAAATCGAGATCACCGAGCGTGTGCATTAAAACACCTTGCGCATCGGCCAAAATCACCATGCTGTGGCTGTGCCTCACTTGTTCGAATAAGTATTCGATGATAGGTTCAGAATGGCTGATCAAATCATGATTGAAGTCACGCGCATGCCTTAAATGTGAGGCACTCAAATTATCCTCACATTGAGCGGTGCCACGTGGAGACAAGCCTGCAAGAAAACTGCGCTGCCACGAGTGTGCCACACGGCGATCAATATCAGCACGAGGGTCAATCCCTTGTTCTATCATTTGCAAACGCGCCTGCTTCAAATGCGGCGCGGGTAAAATGGCGTGGTGGCGCATCGTGTCTCCTTTGCTTGCACAGATGGACTTTGAAGTCCCTTTCTTTAGCTTTTGTGGATATGCAAGCTGGTTTGTATGCCCCACTATAACCGAAACCCACGCCTATTTCTTCTGGTCGAGAAGACTAAATGTGAGCGCTGTTTGCGTTGTCACAAAAATTCACAACAAGAGTGTCACAAAATGTGACACCTGTCCCAATTACATCATCGCTCGTCGGCGCAAAAATATCTGCGGCTTCGCAGAAAAATTTCCCCCACTGTATTCGATTGACATAGTGATGTGCAATGCAACATTTCACCCTCTACCAAAACATCCACTAATTTGGCGAATTGAGTTGGCACAGCTCTTGCAAAACGGATCAGGACAACGCAAAACGTGTTGCAAAAGATCCCATTCGAAACAACTCAACAAAAACACTTTCCACAAGGAGACAAGCATGATTTATCAAGCACCAGGTTCTGCAGGCGCCCTGATTCAATACAAGGCTCAATACGATAACTTCATCGGTGGTCGATGGACAGCGCCTGTCAAAGGACAATATTTCGACGTCATCACACCGATCAGCGGCAAGGTCTACACCAAAGCAGCGCGCTCCACAGCTGAAGATATCGAACTTGCCCTCGACGCCGCACATGCGGCGTCCGATGGGTGGGGTAAAACACCTGCGGCAACGCGTGCCAATATCCTACTTAAAATTGCTGATCGTATCGAAGCCAATCTCGAACTTTTGGCTTATGCCGAAACAGTGGACAATGGCAAAGCCATACGTGAAACTTTGAACGCCGATATTCCTTTGACGGTCGACCATTTCCGCTACTTCGCTGGCTGTGTGCGTGCGCAAGAAGGCGCTTTATCCGATCTTGATGACAATACAGTTGCTTATCACTACCACGAACCGCTTGGTGTGGTTGGGCAAATTATTCCGTGGAATTTCCCCATCTTGATGGCTGCCTGGAAGTTGGCACCGGCCTTGGGAGCGGGTAATTGTGTCGTCTTAAAGCCCGCCGAATCGACACCCATTTCCATCTTGATCTTGGTCGATCTGATCGCTGACTTATTGCCACCGGGTGTATTGAATATCGTCAACGGCTATGGTCGTGAAGCTGGTATGCCGCTCGCTAACAGTAAGCGCATCGCTAAGATTGCGTTTACAGGTTCTACTTCAACGGGCCGAGTAATTGCGCAAGCAGCGGCCAACAACTTGATTCCAGCGACACTAGAACTGGGCGGCAAATCGCCGAACATCTTCTTTGCTGACGTGATGGATAAAGATGACGGCTTCCTCGATAAGGCCATCGAAGGTCTAGTCTTGTTTGCCTTCAATCAAGGTGAGGTGTGTACTTGCCCATCACGCGCTCTGATTCACGAAAGCATCTATGACAAATTTATGGAGCGCGTATTGAAACGGGTTGCGGCAATCAAACATGCAAACCCGCTCGACACTGATAGCATGATGGGGGCACAGGCATCTAAAGAACAACTCACCAAAATTTTGTCCTACCTCGATTTAGGCAAGCAAGAAGGCGCTGAAGTTTTAGCGGGTGGCGAACAAGCACATTTGGGAGGCGATTTGGAAGGCGGCTACTATGTGCAACCAACGCTGTTCAAGGGACACAACAAAATGCGTATCTTCCAAGAAGAAATTTTTGGCCCCGTATTAGCCATCACCACCTTCAAAGATGAAGCTGAAGCATTAGCAATCGCCAACGATACCTTGTATGGTCTTGGCGCTGGCGTATGGAGCCGCAATGGCAATGTCGCTTACCGCATGGGTCGCGCGATTAAGGCAGGTCGTGTTTGGACGAATTGCTACCACGCCTATCCAGCCCATGCGGCTTTCGGTGGTTACAAAGAATCTGGCATCGGTCGTGAAACGCATAAGATGATGCTTGATCACTACCAACAAACGAAAAACTTATTGGTCAGTTACAGCGAGAATAGACTCGGCTTCTTCTAATCCTGAAGTCAGCCAAAAGGGATAGTGCTAGCTATCCCTTTTGTTATATGAAGATCGAAACAAGATTTAAGGAGTGGATGATGGTCGAACGTGTGATTGCCACCGCCGCCGCTTTAGAGCTGATTGCTCAACTCAAAGCAGAATACGGCCAACTACTATTTCATCAATCTGGCGGTTGTTGTGACAACAGCGCTGCCAATTGCTATTTGCCGACCGACCTCACCATTGGTCCTTACGATGTGAGACTCGGAGAACTCGATGGCGTACCGTTTTATATCGGCAAACAACAATACGAGTACTGGAAGCACACGCAACTGATCCTCGATGTCATCGACGGTCATGGTGGTACTTTTTCGCTCGAAGGTAATACGGGCAAAGCCTTTCACACACGATCGAGATTATTCAACGACGACGAATGGCGCAGTATCGAAGCAACAGTCTTGCAAGACTTAGGACCTTAAGACGCATTTAATATCTTCAAGATCGCTTCACAAGACGACCACAAACGGTTACCCGCGTCTTGGTCGAAATCGAGTGCAAACATATTCTGCTGATGCGCTTGGTAAGACTCTGGGCGCACATCAGAGCGCAATTCCAAAACCACCACAATGACACCGATCGAGAACTCCCACTTACGTGATAAAGCCCATAAAAAGATCTGTTCTTTGGCAAAACGTAACAGTTGGAGCAAAATGAAAAAATGGATGAAGAAAGTAGCAAAATAGCTCGCCACTATCGCCAGCGAACTGGCTAGAGAGAGTTTTTCCATGAGATTGGGTAGGCTAGGTAATCAAGCGCGAGGCGGCCCGACCTTCGCATTACCTGTTCATTCTGATGAATGAGCACCCGTCAACATTGTAAGCAGCAACATCTGCATTTGCAAGAAATTTGACGTATTTACATCTAACTTTGCCAGCATCCCAAGTCTAAGGTCACATCCCCATTTGGTTGGCACAATTGCCCGTCCAACATCGCCCTTCTCGGGACAAAAGCTTTTCTCTGTTGCGGCACGCGATGTAAGCGTTTAGACTCAAATCTAAAATAAACAGCGGCTCACATACACTTGTGCTTATTCGTTGTTTTCACGCTTTATTGCCAAGGCCACACAGACCACTCCCATGCGATTACAAGATCTCTTTTTGACCGATAGCACCAGCCTCACTTTACTAAATGGTCAATACGATGCGCCACTGGTCGCGCTCTCTTTATTTGTCGCGATATTGGCAGGCATCATGGCGTTTCAACTCGCCAGTATGGCTAGGGACGAACAAAGGGTCTTTCATCGGCAGACCTATTTGCTATCCGGTGCCTTTGTTTTGGGCTCAGGCGTATGGTCTATGCATTTCATCGGCATGTTGGCCTTTAGCGTGTGCAGTACCGCTCCCTACGATAAGCTCATCACAATAATGTCGATGCTGCCAAGCTTTATCGCTTCATGGGTCGCTTTGCTACTGATTGCCAAACAACGTGTCACATCATGGCAATTGGTCATCAGTGGAATTTCGGTTGGCGCTGGTATTGGGGTCATGCACTACAGTGGCATGGCAGCAGTCCACAAAACACTGTCACTCCGTTTTGATCCCTATATTTTTGCTGTGTCAATTGTGGTGGCAGTCGTACTTTCGATCTTAGCCTTGTGGTTACGCTTCAAACTCGATGCCAATAAAATCATGAGCGCACGAGGTATTGATGTCTTAAGTGGTGGTGTGGTCGGCATCGCTATCTCTGGCATGCATTACACAGGCATGAAAGCGACGCACTTTGTCGCCAACCCCAATTCACTACTCGAACAGACCGAAAACCTTGACATCGCATGGTCCATTGCTGGCATCACCACCCTCGCCATTTTAATCACCGGGGCAGGCAATGCCTTACTTCGTTACCGCAGTATCTATCAACGTATGGTCAGAACCGAGGCCCGTACGCGCACTATTGTAGACACCGCGGTGGATGGCATTATTACCATCGATAGCCGCGGTATCATTCGCGACTTTAATGCAGCAGCCGAACGCATCTTTGGCTGGCAAGCGAGCGAAATTATCGGTAAGAATATCGGTGTACTGATGCCTGAGCCGCAACGTACGCTGCATGATAGTTATATCGAAAATTACTTGCGTACCGGTGATGCCAAGATCATCGGCTCTGGACGAGAAATGGTGGGGCTACGTAAAGATCGCATGACCTTTCCTATGCGTTTGGCACTGGGTGAAGCCACACTGCAAAACGAAACCTTATTTGTGGGTTTTATCACGGACATCACTGATAGCAAACGTCGCAATGCTGAGTTTGAAGGCGTGGTAAATGCGATTAGCCGTTCACTAGCGGTGATCGAGTTTGACCTATTTGGTACCATACTTCACGCCAATCAACATTTTCTAGATATTACCGGTTATCAACTAGAAGAATTGCAAGGGCGCCACCATTCCATTTTGTGCGAACCTGGCATCAGCGGATCTGCTGAATATCAAGAATTTTGGGATACCTTAAGACATGGCGTCTACACCTCCGGTGACTTTCGCCGCTATGGCAAACACGGCAATGAGATTTGGATACACGGTAGCTACAATCCTATTTTTGATCCTGAAGGTCGCCCCTATAAAATCATTAAATTTGCCAGTGATTTATCCGAACGTCACGCCATGGAACAAGACTTACGCGAAGCGAAAGTACGCGCAGAGCAAGCAGCCGCCGCGAAGAATACCTTCTTGGCAAATATGAGCCATGAAATTCGCACGCCGATGAATGCCATCTTGGGCTTCACTGATGTCTTACTTACTCAAACAACGAACGAGACCCAAAAACGTCATCTAAATACAGTCAGAAATTCAGCGCGTTCTTTACTGAGTCTGCTCAACGACATACTCGACACGGCAAAACTAGAACGTGGTGCGGTCGAACTCGAGATCACAGATTTTTCAGTGCGTGAAGTATGTGTCCAAGTACTCGCCACGCTGCGCATCAATGCGCAGAAAAAATCACTGCCGCTGGTCTTGGATTATCCCGAAGATGTACCTGATTTCTATCGTGGCGACGCCCTGCGCTTACAGCAGATCTTGCTTAACTTAGTCGGCAATGCCATCAAATTTACGGAAAAAGGGCAAGTCACACTTCAACTCAGGACCCAACAGCAAGGTCTACTCATCAGCGTCATTGACACCGGCATAGGCATCGCCGCGAGTCGCCTGGAACACATCTTTGATCCTTTCGCCCAGGCCGATGCATCAATGAGCCGACGCTTTGGCGGAACTGGGTTGGGCACCACAATTGCACGCCAATTGATTGAGTTAATGGGAGGCCGTATTTGGGTTGAGAGTGAGCTGGGCGTTGGCAGTCAATTTCATGTTGAACTTCCGTTAGAAGAGGGCCATGCAGTACAGGCTGAACTCGAGCCAAGCATCATCGCCCTACCGCCTCTACACATCTTAGCTGCCGACGATGTGCCACAAAATTTAGAACTGCTGCAATTATTACTGCAGCAGCATGGACACCAACTACAACTCGCCAGCAATGGTGCCGAGGCCGTGGCGTGCTATCGAGAACAGCGCTTCGATGTTGTATTGATGGATGTGCAAATGCCAGTCATGAATGGCTTAGAAGCGAGCCGCGAAATTCGACGCATAGAACAAACTGAGGGGCGCCAAACCACGCCTATTATCGCGCTCTCAGCGAGCGTGCTCGAAGCTGATGTAAAAGCCGCCCGTGATGCTGGCATGGATGGTTTTGCTCACAAGCCGATTGAATTACTCAAACTCACTCAAGTGATCGCTCAACTTTTGAAGTTACCTCAAGAACATCTCGCGACTAGTGAGCGCCAAGCGCCAAGCAATCAAAAACATCTACAGGCTGCCATGCAGCACGATGAGGTAAAGCTCGCTGCGATAGACTGGAACAAAGGTGCACAGCTATGGGGCGATCAGGATCAACATTGTCGACAGCTTCAACGTTTTCTCAAAGAATGGCAGCAAGCGCTACCACAACTCATTAATTCAACCGATCAAACAGAGCGCGCTGCGACATTGCATAAATTACGCGGCGCTGCAGCCAACCTAGCCTTATCGCGTTTGACTGAGCTTGTGATCAACTTAGAGCAAGAACATATGATCCTGCCCTATGAAAAAGCAAACGGCACGCTGTTCAATTCACAAATAAGCAATCAGCTCAACGCAGAATTTGAGATGCTTGCTCAAGCACTGCATGAGGTCGTTAAAATTACATCAAACAACGATACTCAATCATCTGAACTTCGCCCACCCGCCACCACAGAAAACATTGTGCATCTACTCAAGTTGTGTGCCACATTGGATCAAGCATTGGCGCATGGAGAATTTGACGAAGCAAGCTTACAAAGTCTTGCAGCATTGTTACCAAATGAAGAATACGCCCCCTTAGACCAACAAATCAACGCCTTTGATTTTGACAAAGCACGCCAATTACTGGCACAGTTACAGCAACACTACGCTGAGCAAGGAAACGCTGCATGAAACCTCTCGATGAACGCCCGAAAATTCTGATCGTCGACGACGCTGCGACCAATCTTCAAATCTTGCGACAAGTGCTGCAGGACGATTATCGGCTATTGTTTGCACTCGATGGCGAAAAGGCCTTGAAGTTGGCACAAGAGGAATCGCCGCATCTGATTCTGCTCGATGTGATGATGCCTGGCTTAACCGGCCTCGACACCTGTAAGTTACTCAAGGCGAACCCACGCACTCAGGCGATTCCCGTCATTTTTGTGACGGCACTTAGTGAAGTCAGCGACGAATCAGCTGGCTTTGAGGCAGGTGCGGTCGACTACATTACGAAACCGATTAGCCCACCAGTAGTAAAAGCGCGGATCAAAACCCACCTGTCTTTAGTCGGTGCCGATGAGTTACACAAAACACGTCTACAAATAATTCAATGCCTAGGTCGAGCAGCGGAATATCGCGATAACGAAACAGGATTACATGTGATACGTATGAGTCACTATTCGCGCATCTTGGCCCTTGGCGCTGGTTTCAGTACGCAATTTTCCGACCTCTTGTTTAACGCTGCGCCTATGCATGATATCGGCAAAATAGGCACACCCGATAACGTGCTGCTGAAGCCTGGTAAACTCGATCAAGAAGAATGGCAAATGATGCAAAAGCACGTCTTGATGGGTGCCGAGATTCTAGGGGAACACGACTCGCCACTATTACAAATGGCAAGAACCATCGCGCTATATCATCATGAAAAATTCGATGGCAGTGGCTATCCACATAAAATCGCTGGCGAAGCTATACCAATCGAAGCACGTATCGTCGCGATCGCCGACGTATTTGATGCACTCACTTCGGTACGCCCTTACAAAAAAGCGTGGCCGGTTGAGGAAGCCATCGAATTATTACGACAGGAGAAAGGCAAACACTTCGATCCGCAATTAGTGGATTTATTTATCGCAAGCCTGCCAGCAATTTTAGAAATTAAAGAACAATACGCGGAACAAGATTAAGGCTCTCTCATCGCGATCTTCTCGGTCACCCCGCTCATCAGAATACCCGCTGCAAGATAATATCGCGCTGTGGGTCATTACCGACCGGGAATACGTGCTCACCAACTTCGACGAAACCAAATTTCTGATAAAACTTAATGGCACGCGGATTGTGTTCCCACACACCTAAGAAAGCGGTTTTCTTACCGCGCTCACGCATGGCATCTAGACAGGCAGACATCAAGGACTGCGCCACGCCTTTACCATGCCACGGTTCCGCAACATATAAACGCTGAATTTCGGCCGCATTTCTATCCTTCACGCATTCTGGAACATGATCAAAACGTAACTGCGCATAAGCCGCCAGTTGCAGATTATCTTCGACCAATAAAGTCAACATTGCGGGGTTGGCAATTTCCGCACTTTGTATCGCCTCGCTATAACTATTGCGGCAGTGTGTGTCCATGTCCTCCGCGCTGTTGCTAGCAGCAAATGTTTGACGAAAACTAATTTCGGCAAGCAAACTAAGGCGTCTTGCATCGTGAGAATCGGCAACGCGGATACTAAGCATAATATGAATTTGTTGAATTAGGACGGTTAAACTAATCGTTGCAGTGTGCCAGCGCCATACTACTTTAGCAAGTAGGCTTAGGGCGTATTCTCTAATTCATCACGTGCCCCACTCACTCAAATCTCTATGCACACCAAGTTCTTTGATAGCATCCATCTCTATCGTGATCATGCACTTGTTTCGCCACATTAAAACGTCGACCACCGCGTGGGTCGGTGCCCTTGCCAGCGATGTATAACCAGTTGCCTTGATTGCTGTAGACGTCGTAATCGATCAAGCAGGATTCAAACCACGCGGCACCAGCTCGCCAATCACCTTCTAGCTCGTAAATCAAATAACTAGCTAGCACCTGTCGCAATCGATTGCTCAAATAGCCGGTTAATCTTAATTCAGTCATGGCAGCATCGATTAGTTTCTCTCCAGTCTTGGCTTGGCACCAAGCTTCAAATTTGATCTGATCCTGATGCTGGTTTACTTCGCTATTACAGGCCACTGCCATCGCATTCAAACCCTCAGCACGATACAATTTTGCGCCGTACTGCAAATGCAAGAAACGGAAGTAGTCACGCCACAGCAATTCGAACCACAACCAATAACTCCCCTCGTTCGCGCCATACTCTTGTTCAAATTGTTTTAGCTCAGCATAGGCGTATCGTGCCGACAAGGCGCCATGGGCAAGCCACGGCGACCACTTACTCGAAAAGTCTAAGCCCATTAGACCATTGCGTGTTTGCTTATAAGTATGGGGACGAAGGGCAAAAAAATACTGCTTGAGGTGCGCCAATGCGTCAGTTTCTCCGCCAGCAAATCCGAGCGCACCTAGAGGGAATGAAGAACGCGAGTCAACTTTGGGATGATCCAATGTTAGCTGCTGTAGTTCCACCTGCAAGTGCACAGGGATGCTGGTTTCTGGCCATGGTGGCAAGTTGCTCGGTGCTGGCAAACATGGCGGCGGCACAATTGCTTTACTCTCAATAATCTGCCGAAATTGTGTGAAGACTTGCGGTAGATGCTGTCTATCCCAAGATAGATCGTCAGGCGCTAACAAGCTGCTCTGCCACACCGTATGCACGTGTAAACCAGCATCACGTAAAGCAGCAACCTCAGCCTGCTCTTCCGGAGCGGCAATCTCTTCGCATACGATATCCTGTGCACCAACATGCCGTGCTAACTGCGGCAATGCCAAGCTGGCATGGAGCGGACAGATTAACAAAGGGCAACCGAGTTTCTTGAGTTGCTCACTCAAATCCTGCAATGCGCTCAAAACCCAGTAACGCCGCAAGCTCGACATGCGGGCAAAGCCCCAAGGGCTGGTCTGCACAAAGTCGGGCAAGCAAACCACTGGCAAAAGGAATTGTGCAGGTTCAGCGTTTTCTCGGATTTGATCTTTCGTGTGCGTCATTCTATCAAGCGCAAACTTCAAGGCCACCTGATCATGTAAGCGCAAATCTTGGCGAAACCAAAATATTGTTGTTGTCACCGTTTTTCCTCCACTCAAATCGGCATTAGTTTCATTTCAGAAGCCTAGGCTCTGTTGAGTTGAAATGCTCTGCCTTTGGTGTTTTTTGTCGTTTGTTTTATCGTTTTTGTCATCGCTTTTGTGATCACTTGAGCCCGCACCTGCACTCTTTCCTGAACGTCGTCGATACGA
>CALKVB010000443.1 GCA_937996605.1 uncultured Oxalobacteraceae bacterium
CGGCTTTGACGACCAAACGCAGCTCCACTTTTTGCTCAGGCTTGGTATTCTTTTGTATGTAATACGTCAGGCCATTCTTTAACTGTCCCTTGATCAATTTACTAGAGTAAGGAATCGGCGCGTCGGCAGCGTACGCTGTCGCCTGCGTCGAAGTTTTCACCACACTAGACTTGGCTAAAATCGACGCACTAGCATTGGCAGATGAGATAGTCGGGTAGGCCAAGGCAAGTACAGAGACAAGCACAGAGGCAAGGAAACATAGATTAGAGATCAGTGGGCGCATATAATGAAATAGTGAGAAGATCGCGATCGACAAATTACAGTAGTTTTGCAACAAAGACAAATTTGCACAATGCCAGTACTCGCAAATTCTTAGGCATTTTGACCCAATATTGATCGAAAAATTCCATTGATTTTTTACTAGCCAAACATCTGACTGTAGGCAAATCCATGAGCATAGAATTAAAAAACGAAATAAGACAACAAGCCTGTGATTCATTGCAGCGCTACTGCGCAGATCACTTTGAAGAACCCATCGGCAATCTTAAGGCCCAACACTTGCTCGACTTCATACTACAAGAAATCGGCCCAAGCATATACAACCGCGCGGTGCAAGATGTGCAGGCTCATCTCTTAACCCGCGTTCAAGAATTAGATTTCGAAGTGCATAAAGAGGAGTTCACTTACTGGACACAACAAAAAAAGCGACGCTGATTTTACTCGCGTCGCTTGTGCTGTCTTATCGTTTCAGCGCGCCCTAATCGGGGTTTGAATTTGATGCGTCTGGCAGAACTACTGTTGATGCTTCTTCTGCATTTACCTCCGCCCTTACTTGAGAGTTCAATTCAAGGGAATCGGCAGCAGCTGCCTTAGATTGTGGCGATACCGGCGACACTTGCATTTCATTATTTGTGACGCCAGCTTTTTTCCAAATACCACCAGCACTAAAAGCAAGCCACGCCCACTTCATCCAAGCAATCAGTGATGAAGCCAACCATAATGCCCACAGCAACATCATGCCTCGATACACCATCATCGGCAAACTGAACACTGTCACAGACTGAACAGCGCCATCTATTCTGTCTTGATACCAATGCAGTTGATTGCCGTATGACTCATTCCCTACAATCTGCATATCAGGATGGCCTAATAAACCGCCACGAATAATGTCTAAAACAATCAAGAGGAATACTACGGTATGCACGCATAGAAGAATTTGACGTGCATTTACCTGCCATTTAGTCTTGTTCGCAACATCCAAACTTGCGCGACTTGCAAACGCAAAGAACCATGCAAGCGTCAGTGCAATCATCAGCCAACTCAATTGCGTCATACCAAGCGCCAATAAAACCCACTGCAAGCGGCTCACCGGAAGCATTTTCAATTGTGCCAATCCGCAAGCGACTAGCATCAATACAAACAACTTACTCCAAAATAAAATCGCCGGCCCCATACCTTCGCCACTCAAGGCCAACAACCAGCGATCTTCAGGCATGCTCACCTCAACCGTGCTATTTACACTAGTCCCACCCAAAGTGACACTCTCGCTACTAAACAGTGGACCGAGGCCTTGTTCCATACGCCAACTCAGGGTGATTTCTTGGCGTCCTGGAGTGACTGGCAGTGTCAATTTTTGACCCACGGCACGAATTGGGAACTCCGCGCCATTGATCATCACTTTTTGTAACACCGCGCCCTTAGGTAGATTGAGACTATGATCCATTCCTCGGCTACTACGCAGCACCAAGAACAATTGATAATCACTGCTTCTTGCCCCTGGTGTTACCTGCAAGCGAGATTGATCAATCGTGAGCGTTTGTCCGGCCACAGCTTGAGGTCTCTCGATCTGGAGTTCTAAACTTTCGCCAGGCCAAGGCAGAAAACTTTGTGCACTGCCAGCTGAACCGACCATTGGTGGAATTCCTTTATGCTCGAGATGCCAGATATTATTCGCCAGTAAAGTCCATTGTTCGAGACACTGTGCTAATTTAGGCTCCGCACAATGATCCATCGCTTTTAGTTGCATACTCGGAGCTTGTTTTAGGCTAGAGGTCCACGACATTCGATCGCTTTGTGGCCCCATATTCACTAAGACTCTATCGTCTTGAACATTAATACCAGCCGTATTCACCGCTTCACCTGGTAGTAGAGAAACTTGTGCGAGCACCGGGGTTCCTTTAGGTGACATGCGTTCAATCACCGTTTCAAGCCACCACTCTTTCATGAAGTAAATCGTACGATGTATGCGTAACAAAGCAGGAAAATCTGCGTCTGCATTTTTCTTGGCATCTTTACCCAATTTCACTTGACGGGAGAGCTGTATCGTATCTGCAGCACCGGTCTCTTCTGAGATGCCAGCCACATCCCAACCCGGAGCATCGATATCAACACGCCTTGGCTGACGAGGCAAAGGTAATTGCAGAGTATCGTTTTGCAATAGTTCACCAACCAATTCAAGACGATGGCGCCCTGCTGGGGCTAAGAAGCTGAGATTACCAGCGCCGTCGCGGTCGACGAATGCGTTCTTGCCATCGAGGCGAGCCTCGTGTGGAAGCCAAGTTTTTTTGCCGCCTGGTAGTGGTAGAGAGGTATCGATCGCAGCATCAACATCGAGAGTAAGTCTTACCATGCTGCCAGATACATGCACCGTGAGTCGAGAAATTTCGGCGCACTCAGGTAAGCACTCGGCTTTTCGCGTCAGCTTTTCGCGCAAAGCTTGCAAATGCTCTTCGCTCGGCATTTGTGCATAGGCGTCCAAACTAAGGCCGCTGGCAGCAATCATAAAAAGAAGCAAAATCATCACGCCTGAGTTCAAAGAAGTGGTCGATGTCGCACCAACTTTCCGCAAGTAAGAACGCAATTGCGACCACAACATGAATAGATTCATGTGACCATTCGATTGAATATTACCGTCATCATTTTCGCCATCGTGATGTTCATTTCTACCGATAAGCGCCTTTATCACACACAGCAACATCAGAGCTAAAAAGATCAAGCGCAGCACGACGAGCAACTTGGATACCCACGGTGGTTGTAGCCACAGATAAATTTCTTGATGTTGCGTGACTGGCCCATCAAAACGCAACTCATGGCTGCGCCAATTCCAATTTGGTAGACCTGGCCCGGTTTGCACTTTTGCTTCCGGGTCGACACCACTATTTCGCGCAAGACTACTGACATAGCCATCTTCCCTATCTTCAATTTTTGCACGAAGTTTGTTACTGGTCGCCTTCACCAATGCCTCCGGTGGTGGGATATATGGCGGAGCAGAATTCATTTCGATTGGTTCTCCGGGTGGCGATGGTGGGCTATCTGCTGGAGGCGCGGGCGGAGCTTCTGCAATCACTGCTTCTACCGGCGCTTCGATTTTAATCGGCGCATGTTGAATATGATCAAATATGCCTTCGTTCTCCAGAACCGGATACATTGCGGAGCGAATTTGTGTCGTTGCGAACGCCAAGCTGAGCAAAATTAGACCCAAAACTGAGCCTCGCTGTAACCACTGCACGCCGAGTTTCAACTTGCCATCTGGGAGCACACGATACAAGGCAATCAAGGCGAAACAAGCGATCCACACACCGCGTGGTGCATCAATTTCTTGATACGACGACACCAAAGTGAATAGAGCAAAAGTACCCCATTGCTTACCCCAAAGATGTCCAGCGACTAGAGCCGTAATCAAGACTAAAAAGAAGTCGAGCAGATTCCAAGAAGATATCCATGAGCCTTTGGCCTGATCAACACCACTCGCGTGTAACAAACGCCAACCTGGCGGTAAGTGCAAATCCATCCCGAGCGCATCCACATCGTGCGTCCACAAGGTCGCACTCATGCCACGTGGCGCCTGCGGCAAACGACTATCGGCTTTCAACATCAGATTGCCACCCTGCACCTCTACGCCAGCCAACTTGTCGCTACCACTACTGATCTGCTGATCTTCACCATTAACGGCGATACGGCCGGGTTGCGCACTCGCCACCATATTGAGTCGCGCAGGTCGACTCATGCTGCCGCTTAACTGATCGCTCACAGTCATATCCTTGCCATCGAAACTGAGCCACAGATGACGCTGCAATTTGAGCTTATTGGGAGTAGGTTCACTATCGCCACGACGTATTTGCTTCAATGAAAATTGCGAACTCACTGGGCGCATGAGGAAAGCCGGTAAATTGCGCCACTCATCCGGAACAGTCGTTTGTTGCACATCAATGGAGGTCGGTCCTTCGACACTTGCTAGGCGTACAGATGGATTTGCAGCGTAGACCCAGACTTCTTCATCTGCTAGAAGTCCGCTGCCAGCCGGAAGCGTAAGGCTCTTTATATCTGCGGGTAAACGAGAAACTAAACTAATATCCCAGGTTCCCGGTCTTGCTTGCACCAACAGATTGCCTTCTTGATTGAGGCTAGCGGTTAAATTGGAATTCAAAGCTTGCGGAATCAAGCCTGGTAACAATGCACGCCCAAGATTTAATTCGCGGACCTTACCAGATACTTCAAGGTGAAAGCGCGTTTCAACTAGCACTGGAATACCGTCACTTACTTTGCGAAAGACTTTGAGTTGGGTCTGTTCGACGCTAGAAACTTCCTGTTTTTTCTGCAACCAAATTCGATTCGATTCATCACGTACAGGGTGCGCTACAAGCTTACCGTCCATTTCGAGGCGCACCAGGCCAGAATTCAAGGCCATGCCCAAGGATTCCGGTACTTGGTTCCAAAAGAATCGGCCCGTAATTTTGTAACTACCTGGCTTCAAACGCAGTGATGGAACGCCAGCACGACTAATCACAGGCAAAGCCTTACCATCGACCAAGACCTCCTGCGGCCAATGCTGCTTATCACCCGGCAAGCTAATCCATGTATCTCCGAATACTTGCCACATCTGTGTGAATTCAGCACCTTTGGTGCTGACCTTGAGGTCTAGTACGGCAGGCCACTGACATGATCGTGTGTCACCATTGTCAAAGCTATGGGGGCATTGTCGATTCTCCTGTTGATCTAAAACCCATGGGACCCAAGCTTTCAAAGGATCAGGAACAGCACTCAGCGGAAACTCTTGGGCGCTGGCGAATCCCTGCAACAAAAACAAGGCAGCAGCAATCAGGAACTTCTTATTCATCATTTTCCCTTTTTTTAACAACTTCATGCATTAACAATGTATCAACACACACTTCTCGCTGTGAGACTTCAACAAAGCAAACCTTGGAATCTTTGTATTCACCTTCGTTTGTATTTGTACTGTCTTTCGTTTTACGTCTAGCCGACCGCATTTGTGGCAAATCCCGAGCTTCCAATCGACGAATGCGAAAACACTGAACATCCAACAACAAGCAAATAATATGCTAGTAACTAGCAATTTACAAGTAATTTAAAAGGAAGTTTAAGTTTTAACTCATCTTAGCTTAAAATCAATAAAACCGACACAAAAACGGTATTTCGATCATATTTTTACGCTCTGTTGGATCTACACCAAATTTTTACATGTAATTTCTTGACGGCAATTACTGGCTCATGAATACTCTTGCAGTGCCTTATTAACGTAAAAACAATCATGCGAAGCGAATCACGATGACAGGCACCGACTTGGAATCTAATGACCAAAACAAAGCGCTACTGCGTCTTTGCAAACAACTTGAGAGAGCTTGGACGGTAGAGGACATTCTGAATGCCTACACCCCTGTCGCTCGTGAAGTACTGGGCTATCCTCAAGTGTGGTTGGCCTTATTTGGCGACACGCCCGGACTCGTGACCATCATCAGTCATCGTAGCGATGGCCAAGAAAATGATGTTTCACGTTTAATTCAAAGCATTGATATCCCAATTGATGGCGATCCCATGATTGAAGAAATCATGCAAGGAGATCATGTCGTCATCGTCGAAGACGCGCGCACTGATCCCCGCACCAATAAAGAAGTTGTCGCACTGATCGAAAATCGAACCATTATCAACGTACCCTTGGTGTTGGTCGGTCGCAGCATAGGTTCAATTGGACTAGGCACCTACGGTGACATTGAGGGCGTTCGACCACCGAAGCGGTGGCAGATCGACTTCATGCAAGCCATGGCCGGACACATAGCCGTCGCCCTCGATCGCGTCCATTTTATTGAGGCCCGTCGCCAAGCCGAAGATGCATTACAGACCTCTGTTGATTTCGCGAACAGCTTAATTCACGCCATGCAAGATGGCTTCTCAGTACTGGATCATCAAGGAAGGCAACAAGATGTTAATCCGTCTTTTTGTGCGATGACGGGGTATTCTCGCGAAGAATTAATCGGTGCAAAAGCACCATTTCTATATTGGCCCGAAGAAGAGATCGAAAACATCAGCGAAGCATTTCAGCAAACGCTGTCGGGGCAATTCCGTCCCTTTGAATTAATTTTCAAACGTAGGAATGGTGAACGTTTTCCTGTTTCAGTGAATCCGTCAGCCGTGCGTGGCAAAGATGGGCAAATTCTCAACTATATTGCGACAGTCAAAGATATCTCGGAGCGCAAAGCTGCTGAAAATATTATTAAATTTCAAGCGACCCATGACGAACTTACTGGCCTAGGTAATCGTCGTGCCTTCGAACAAATATTGCAACGTTTGTTTCAACAAACACGAGATCAAGCCGAACAACAGCATGTGTTGTGTTACCTTGACCTCGATGAATTCAAAGTGATTAACGATACTTGTGGTCATGCTGCGGGCGATGAGTTATTACGGCAAGTGGCACATCGATTCAACTCGGTTTTGCGTGCAGAAGATCATTTATGCCGCATTGGTGGCGATGAGTTCGGCATGATTTTGCATAATCAAACTATCGCGATGGCGGTACAAATCGCCGAGCGCTTACAACATAACTTGGCCCAATTTCGTTTTCAATGGCAAGAACGCTCGTTCGCTGTGGGTGTTAGCATCGGTATGGTTTTACTTAATGCACAGAGTGAGAGTGTAGGCGCACTGCTTCAATCAGCCGACAGTGCATGTTATGTTGCCAAAGATGCTGGTCGTGGACGCATCCATGTGTTCGCCAACGACGACCCAGCATTGGCACAGCGCTATGGCGTGATGGAATGGGTGAGTCGTATCGAAAATGCGCTGTCGAATGATCTCTTTGTACTGTATGCGCAAAGTATCGTAGATCTCAAACCGACACAGAAAACCGGCTTACATTGCGAATTTTTATTACGCATGCAAGATGGGCTCGGTGGCGTCATTGCTCCCGGGAGCTTCATGCCTGCCGTTGAACGCTACCACCTGTCGGCACGTGTTGACCGCTGGGTAGTAAGTCATGCGTTACAGTGGATGGCGCAACATGTTGCGCATATCGAGCTGTGCTCAATCAATCTGTCAGGGCAGAGTCTTAGCGATATTAATTTTCTCCATTTCGTACAACAAGAAATCGAACAGTCACAAGTTCCTTGTTCCAAAATCTGTTTCGAAATTACAGAAACTGCGGCGATCGGCAATATCGAAGTGGCCAAGTATTTCATGCGCACGCTGACTGCCATGGGATGTAAGTTTTCACTCGATGATTTTGGCAGTGGTCTCTCCTCGTTTGCCTACTTGCGTACATTAGATGTCGATATACTCAAAATCGATGGCCAATTTGTACGCGATATCGAAAACAATCCTATCAATCTTGCGATGGTGAAATCGATCCACGAAATTGCAAGCTTAATGGGCAAACGCACAGTTGCAGAATTTGTCGAGAATGAACAAATTCTCGCGCTACTGCATGATATTGGTGTCACCTACGGTCAAGGCTATGGCATAGGCAAACCTATGCCGGTCGATCAGCTTTTAGCGCCGAATCAAGTTATTTAGCTTGGCTGTTCGATCTAGATAAATTCTGGCGCACGCTTGCTAAAATTGAGGGGCCGAATCTTTGCACCAGCAATCCGAGAAAAATGAGTGCAATCGCGAGCCACTTATGCAGAGGCAGTTGCTCATCAAAAATGAAGAAAGAGCCAAGCATACCGAACACGGGCACCAACAAGGACAAAGGTGCGACTTGCGAAACCGGATATTTTTGCATCATATGATTCCATATCGAGTAACCCAACAAGGTCGTTGGGATCACTTGAAATGCAATTGAAAATACAGCCATACCATCGACCGCAGCAAGCGAATGCGAAATGGCCTGCACACCAGAAGACAACATAGACATCAATAATAATGGCACAGGTGCGAAAAGGCTCGCCCAGATCAGAAATCCAAACATATCCTTAGCGCCAGACTTCTTCACAATAAGATTCGAAATCGACCATGCAAAGGCACCAACTAACATAAGCCCCATACCTATCGCGTTTGCGCTGCCCTCAGCATACGTGAAGATTAGAACTAATCCAGAAAACGAAAGCAAGCTTCCCAAAACCAAAGAAATATTGAGCTTCTCGCCGTAAATTACCATGCCTAAAGCCATCGTCATAAAAACCGAAGTCTGCGTCAAGATAGAGGCAATCCCTGCAGAGACTCCAAAACCAAGTCCCGCATAAATAAAGCCCCATTGCAAAGCGCCAAAAACCATGCCGTAGGATAGCAAGTAAGACCACGGTAGCTGTGGTCGTTTGACGAATAAAATAGCCGGAAACGCGCACAAGGCAAATCGTGCAGCGGCCAGAAAGTAGGGATCAATATTCTGCAAACCCAACTTAATCAAAGAAAAGTTGAGTCCCCAAATGGCCGTCACCACAATCAACAAAGCTAAATCTTTGGTCTTCATCCTCACTCCTCACACAAAACAAGCCGCAGTGTGCAGTGCATAAGGATTTTGGTAAAACGAATTTTGTACATAGTGACTATGCGAGAAATGCAAGCTCCAACTTCCTGATCAAGCCATCCATGCTTATGATAGAGTAAGCCTTTAGGTCTATTACCCTGCTGTACGCCACCACTCAACTTATGCGTAAACGTCTTCCTCCTTTATTTTCTTTGCAAGTATTTGAAGCAGCAGCGCGCCATGGCAAATTCAGTCTAGCGGCAGAAGAGCTAGCGCTTACACAAAGTGCTGTCAGTCGTCAAATTAAACAATTAGAGGATTGGTATGGACATGCTTTATTCAATCGTAGCGGTCCACGGATCGAGCTCAGTCAAGAGGGGCTATCTTTAGTCGCAAGGCTCAGTGCGCCACTGCACTCACTACATAATGCGTTTTATACTGAAGAGCACAGCACCGTACAACACCTCCATATCAATACTCTAGCGTCAATCGCCGATTCATTATTAATTCCTAATGTAGAACAATTTCGTACCGCACATCCACAAATCTCTTTGTGCATTCAAGCCGACTATGCCTTACATAGCCTACCGCCGCAATTACCAATGATCGCCATTCGCTACACCACACAAGCGAACTCCGAATTGAAATCACATCGCCTACTCGACGATCATTTGGTCATCGTTGGCACGCCTTCCTTAGTGCGGCAAATGGGCAATGATCTCAACGCTTGGCCCACGCAGTTGCTATTACGTCATAGCTATATGGATTGGTCAGCGTGGACCAGTGATGCAACAGTGGCGTCCCATCTGCAGCATGCCTTGATAGCAGAGGGTTTAGAATTTAACGATGCCTTACTTTTACTGAACGCCGCAAAGCACGGTCTAGGCCTTGCTTTAACCCGACTAACACTAGTATGGGATGGTTTACAAAAAGGTGAGCTCGTACTCGCCTCACCGCATATTTGCGCATCACCGCTCAGTTACTATCTCGAGTATCGCCATGATTGCGCTAAGATCAAGGCGAGATCGGAAGAGCACACGTCTGAACTCCAGTCACCTTGTACTATCTCGT
>CALKVB010000444.1 GCA_937996605.1 uncultured Oxalobacteraceae bacterium
ATCTATGGCATGAGCGCATTTGGTTTGGCCGGCAACCTCGGCATCGAGCGCGCCGCCGCGCAGAGCTATATCGACAAATACTTCCAACGCTACCCCGGCGTCTCGCAATACATGGCCGCCACGCGCCTACAAGCCAAAGCGCATGGCTATGTCGAAACGGTTTTTGGACGACGCTTGTGGCTCCCCGAAATCAACAGCCCCAACGGCCCACGCCGCCAAGGCGCAGAACGTGCCGCGATTAACGCGCCGATGCAAGGCACCGCCGCCGACTTGATTAAGCTGGCGATGATTGCGGTACAAGGGTGGTTAGAAAATGATGGTTTGAAATCTAAAATGATCATGCAAGTGCATGACGAATTGGTGCTCGAAGTGGTGCCTGAAGAGCTGGAATTAGTGAAGCATAAGTTGCCGGAGTTGATGGCTGGGGTGGCTGAGTTGAAGGTGCCTTTGCTCGCTGAAGTGGGGGTGGGGTTGAATTGGGAAGAGGCGCATTGATATGAGAATATTTAGCAGAGCTGCACTAATAGTAACAATCTCGACCATTTACTGTCTTCTGGCATTACCATCATTCGCCCAGGTTCGAAAAGAGGAATCGCTTGTCTATTCTAAAATAGTTGATCGAGTGGCGGACGAAACGCCAAAGAAGGTAACAGTCGTTATATCTGGAAAGACAACGGCGCTGTCGAACACTTTACTGGGAACTAACGCTAAGGCGATAGCTAGCCTTGTGCCGGCAGCGACCAATTCAGTGATATCCGATTTCTTAAGCGTCGGCGAGAGACAAGATGAAATTTTGATTTCTGATTCATCTTCTAGAAGCCAGAAAATGCTAAGGGTCCTTTCATCGACACAATACGAGAATATTTTCAGTAAATCACTTGAGCCCGACGAAAGATGGAGAAGATTTAAACAAAAGTTCCCAAAATCGCTTGGCTTAATTACATTTTCCCGCGTTGGCCTTGATTTAGCGAACAAACAAGCGCTAGTTTTGATGTTTACTTCATCCGGTGGACGCTTCGAAGCGGGTACGCTTGTACTCTTAATACAAAAACATGGACACTGGGAAATTTCGAATCAGGCTAATGTTTGGATCACCTAAACCTTGTAGGGTGGGCACGTTTTTTGTGCCCACGCAGATCGTGCTTTGTGAATCACTGCAATATTTTTTTCTTCGATTTACCTTCACCTTTTTCGACCATAACGCGTGGGCACGATAAAGCTGTGCCCACCCTACGATTTTGCTGCCGAATTGCTATGTTTGCTTGCTCGAACCTTGTACGGTGGGCACGTTTTTTGTGCCCACGCGGATTGCTCTGCGAATCACGGCAATGTACTTTTCTTCGATTTGCTTTCACCTTTTTCGACCGTAACGCGTGGGCACGGTGAGGCTGTGCCCACCCTACGATTCCGCTGCCGAATTGTGGAGTTTACTTGGTCGAATTTGGCTTAAATTTTGATAATCATTCATTCTTTTGCGTGACATTCTCGGTTAATATTTATCATCTCTTTTAACCCCAATATTATGTCGCGTTACCGTCGCTCCTTGCTTGCCGGTGGAACCTACTTTTTTACGGTGGTGACTTATCGTCGGGAATCGATTTTATGCGACGAGTTATTGCGCAACACATTACGTTCCGCAATTGAATCTGTGCGCATTTCACGTCCTTTTACAATTGATGCTTGGGTGTTACTACCTGATCATTTGCACTGCATTTGGACTTTACCTGATAGCGATGCCGATTTTTCTACCCGCTGGATGATGATCAAGCGGAAAGTTTCAATTGCATGTGCAGCGCAATACAAACGACCAGAGTGGCTGACCGCGTCAAAACAAAAACATCGCGAATCTAGCTTATGGCAACGACGCTTTTGGGAACATCAAATACGCGATGATAAAGACTATGCAAAACATCTCGATTATTTACATTACAACCCAGTTAAACATGGTTTGGTCACTCAGGTAAAAGATTGGCCATATTCGAGTTTTCATCGCTTTGTGAAACATCATTCGTATGATGAAAATTGGGGAAACTCGATTGATCTATCGTAATGGACACGTTTCGCGTGCCCACGCAGATCGTTCTTTGCGAATCACTGCAATATTTTTTCTTCGATTTACCTTCACCTTTTTCGACCGTAACGCGTGGGCACGATGAGGCTGTGCCCACCCTACGTTTTTGCTGCCGGAGTGCTATGTTTAGCGGCTCACCACTTGTGTTTTTTTGATTGATGGAATATATGCAAACGTCCGGCATTGTTCCTTACTTTATACCCCACTGCCGCAACTCACGCTTCCGCGCATCAATCTCACGCTGCAAAATCAAGCCCTGACTAGCTGGTGGTGGCAGCGCATTTGATCTCAGTGTCGGAGGCACCCAAGGATCCTGCAATGGAGTTTGTACCGCGTCAGGTGGCGGCATGATGACGATGCCGGAAGTCACAAGGCTCGGTGGTGCGCCTGATACCTTCATCGTCGGGGTCGATAGGCTAGCTTGAACTGGCGTCAAGCTGCCACGATAAAAAGCCTGTAAATCTGCTTTACTCGCTATGCGAGAAGCGTCGTCTAGGTAAGTCATGTGTCCACCCGCGTAGTTTCGTATCAAGATACGAGCCGGCACATTCAAGCGCGCCAAGTCTAATTCGGTTTGGTAGAACGGTGTTGCTAGGTCGTGG
The DNA here is from genome assembly GCA_937996605.1 of uncultured Oxalobacteraceae bacterium. GTDB lineage: Bacteria > Pseudomonadota > Gammaproteobacteria > Burkholderiales > Burkholderiaceae_D > Undibacterium. The sequence goes on from CALKVB010000444.1 coordinate 2,674, forward strand.
TAGCCATTGAGCGCCAACACTCGCAATTGCGGATTCAATTGCAACGCTGCTCCCAGATCAGGAATGGTATCGGGTAAATCCTTACCTGCATGACGAAAATCCCAATTTTCGATTGCGCTGCCCGACAACACGTAGGTTGACGCATTGCGATAACGCAGTGTGTCGCGCAAATAACTGTTGATGGCACTAGAAAATGATGCAGTGATCAGTGTGCTGGAAGGGTCGCCCTCACTGGCCAGTGCACTCGCAACAGGTGCAGAAATACGCGCATCGTAACGCCCCAGCAAGCTTCCCGAAATCAATTGGTTGCGAAACAATCCTGGCGGCATGTTAAAACTTCTTTGCCAATGTGTGATTGCAAGTCCAGTCTGATCACTCAGTAATGGTTGGAGCTCAGCCGATGTTGTGCCACTTGCCAACAAGAGATTCACCGCAGGTGCATAGCGATTGAAACTAAAGTCGCGCATCTGTCGCATGTAGGCCGCTACATCGTCGACCACAGGTCTGGTTAATCGATAGTATTGCCCTGTGGCTGCATAGCTAGGCAAAAAACCACCGCAATTGACGCTAGCCTGCCCTACCACACCACAATTGCTGTTGTAATTCATCGCTGGTGATTGCAGCATTATGCCGGTCAACTGGGTTCCTGCAGTTTCCAACAATGCAGCCAAAACCGCAGTACGTGGCCCGCCATAGGATTCGCCAAATAAATATTTGGGCGAGGCTTGCCGATTGTTGACCGTGATGTAGCGTTGTACAAAATCGCGGAATAATGCGGCATCGGCATCCACACTCCAAAAGCTACGATTGGTAAATGGCGCGATGGCTTCAGAAAGACCACTACCAACTGCATCAACAAAAACTAGATCTGTGGTGTCCAATAAGCTTTCGGCGTTATCAACCAAAGCATAGGGTTGTGACACTGTGGTAGATGGTATCCCAGTGGCTAATCGTTTCGGACCATACGACCCCAAATGCAGCCACACACTTGCAGAACCCGGACCACCATTATAGAAAAAGGTGATAGGTCGACTTGAAATAGCTTGATTATCTGCGGTGTAAGCAACGTAAAAAAGCGAGGCCTGATCTTGGCCAGTGCTTGGCGCCTTCGCTGTCAAATGCCCCGCCCTTGCTGTGTATGAAATACTTGCGCCATTTAGGGTGATGTTGTGAGTCGTGACGGCGGCGGCCTCAGCGGCCGAACTTAACGCTGCATTTGCAGTCGACGAGTAACTGACTGTATCAACCAAGGTGCCGGGCAACTCCGATACTGGCGTCACAGCAGGAGCGCCAATACCTCTACCACTGCCACTACTACTGCCACCGCCGCAGCCACAGAGTCCGACCAGCAACATCAACATACTGTACTTGGATTGGCCTACTAAAAATACTTTCACAATCCCCCCATGCACTGAAAGAGTTCGCAACGGAATACTAATGCGCTTTAGTATCTCATAGCGTTCCGAAACTTACGATCAATATGTCGACGTACGAAATAATTTTTTTAAAACGTTTACAAACAATAGATGGATTGGTACGAATCAGGGTTTCTATGATTTTAAACGCGTCGAAAAATAAATTAAGCTCAATTATGCTAAGCCTTCGCCTACGCGAAATACAACAATAAACGCTTTTTATAGGGGAGAGGCCCATGTCAACTAAGTCCTATTCGACATCAAATCGATTC
>CALKVB010000445.1 GCA_937996605.1 uncultured Oxalobacteraceae bacterium
GAGCTCGATACGCACATCACTAATTTCGTTGACCATTTACCGCAGGCACCAGAGCTTGAAAGTTTAATCGATGAAATTGAAGGTGGTGGTCATGGCCTGATCATGACCATGGGCAAAGGAGGCGTGGGCAAAACCACAATTGCAGCCGCAGTTGCCGTTGAACTCGCGCGTCGCGGTCACTCTTTACATCTGACAACCTCTGACCCTGCAGCCCATGTTCTAGCCGCCATCGCTGGCGACATTGAACACCTCAGTGTCAGCCGTATTGATCCACATGCCGCCACCGAGGCATACCGGGCGCAAGTGATGGCCAGCAAAGGTAAGCATCTTGATGCTGCAGGCAGGGCTTTGCTAGAAGAAGACTTACGCTCCCCCTGCACCGAAGAGATCGCTGTGTTTCAAGCCTTCTCTCGCGTGATTCGCGAAGCCGGAAAGAAGTTTGTGGTGATGGATACTGCGCCCACTGGCCATACCCTGCTACTGCTCGATGCAACAGGTGCCTACCATCGCGAAATCGCGCGTCAAATGGAAAGCTCAGGCATGCGGTTTAACACCCCGATGATGCAGCTGCAAGACCCACTGCAAACTAGAGTCTTAATTGTGACACTCGCCGAAACCACACCCGTTTTGGAAGCAGCAGGTCTGCAAGAAGATTTAAAACGCGCAGGCATCGTTCCTTGGGCATGGGTCATCAATAATAGCTTGGCCTATGCACACCCACATTCGCCACTCTTACAACAACGCGCCCAACACGAAGTCGCTCAAATACAAGTGGTGGCGGAAAAATATGCGACACGCTGGGCGGTGGTCGGACTGCAGGTTCAGGAACCCAAAGGCCAGCAACGCCTACAAGCTTTGATGCATCGCCGGACCACATAGGAAATGTCCACGACTTAATCAAAATCAGAGGGCGTTATCAATGAAACCACATTGGGCCTTACCTAAAGATTATCAATACAATTTAGAGATATCAGAGCAGGCTGGCTATAATAAGTCATCCATCGCCATAAATCGGCGTCCATCCGGCAAAAACCGCACTAATCGCACGGAATCAAAACAAACACGGAGGCCCCCTAGAATAGCACCATGAACAACCACTGGCTGCTGACGCATTAGCGAAATCAGACCCACAATCTCATGGAAAATATTATGCATACCCCATTTCATATGATCAACGAACCGCAAAGCCCAGAGTACAAGCGCTTCAAGTTCAACTACCTCTGCTCATCTATAGTACGCTTCATGGTAATAATCGGTTTATTGTCGTCGCTCGCCCTGAGCTTTGCAGTGCAGTACATTTTCTCGGTATTCGGAATAAGCTCGATTACCTTCGTGCACATCTTTTTCGCTTGCTTGGCATTTCAGATAACAAGTGGCTGGGTCAATGCTAGGCGCGAATTAGCATGCTTTCTCGATAACTCTTGGGAATTGAATGACGAGTTGGTTTCGCCGTATGTTCGCAGAGAGTGGCTGTCACCACTCGATGCCTTGGGTAGTTTTGAACGCTGTGCAGAGCTAGCGTCGGGAATAGGGCTGAGTAAAAATCTCGGCTACGATCAAAATCTCTGGTTTGTGCAAGATCCATTTCGCGGCAGTATGAGGCTCTCTCGCTATCGTTGGCACTGGTTTGGCTTATCAATCAAAATTTCAATTGAAGTTCACCAACAAGGCGCCCCTCTGGTTGTTGTTGAAAGTCTACCGGGTCTTTCCGTCGCCTATTTTCAAAACGGTGACGCCTACCAATGGGTCAACAAAATAGCAGCGCAGTTACAAATCGCTTTACAAGATACATATCAGCAAAAGCTGGATCAACAGCGTGTTGAGAGCTTGGAACGTAAAGCATTGGAGTCCAGCTTAGCAGCCTTGCAAGCGCAAGTTGAACCCCACTTCTTATTTAATACTTTAGCGAATCTAAAATATTTGATCCGCACCGATACTGAGAAAGCACAAGAGTTATTAAGCAGCTTGGTCTTATATTTGCAAACAGCGATGCCCGACATGCGTACCAGTTCTTCAACCGTTGCGCGCGAGTGCGAATTGGCCAAACATTTTTTGCAAATCATGCAGATTCGTATGGGAGATCGCTTGTCTTTTACAATCAACTGTCCAAGTGAACTTGGTGCGATCACCATCCCTCCTGCGATGCTCATTTCGCTGGTCGAAAATGCGATTAAGCATGGATTAGAAAAAGCCACGCGAAAAGGGAAGATAGAAATCGATGTAAGAAGTTGTGATCAACGACTGATGATTAGCGTACAAGACGATGGCATTGGGCTCGATGACTTTGGCGCCAATGGTGTGGGATTATCGAACTTACATGAACGCCTCGGTCTGATTTATGGGAACGGTGCTGAACTGATCATCGCTCCGAGAGAGCCGAATGGCGTAAATGCTGCCCTGTGTTTTCCATTGCCGAACTAAGTCCACAAACATATTTTTTACCGAAGAATGATGAACACAGCCCTGATTGTAGAAGACGAACCTCTGCTTCGTGCAGAACTGCGCGATCACCTAGCGCAACACTGGCCTGAACTCCATATCGTTGCAGAAGCTGAAAACGGCATTGAAGCAATGCGATTAATAGGAACACATCAACCTGATATCGTGTTTCTCGACATTCAGATTCCTGGCATTTCTGGGATAGATCTAGCACAACATATCCCCCCTGAAACTCAAGTTGTATTCGTGACTGCGTATGCTGAACATGCGGTAAAGGCCTTTGAGCGTGGCGCTATCGACTATCTCGTGAAACCTATCGATAGCACGCGCATTCAATTGACAATTCAACGATTGCAACAGAGAAAAGCTGCATCTGTCCAACAAAACCATGACGAATTCAAATACTTGAACAAACCAAGCAGTCCTGCTTATTTGAAATGGGTCAAAGCATCGATTGGTGATACTGTTCGACTCATCATGATCAACGATGTGATGTATTTCAATGCGGCAGACAAATACACCCGTGTAGTCTCAAAAAACTCTGAAGCCATCATACGTCTCTCACTTAAACAATTAAACGAGCAATTAGACCCTGACCTATTCGCGCAAATTCATCGAAGTACGATTGTCAATCTTGCTGCGATTGACCGTATCACCCGAATCGATGGTGCAATGTTTGTTCATCTCAGGGATCGTCAAGAAAGGTTGCCTGTTAGCGAAGCATTTATGAAGCAATTTAAACAGATGTAGTCTGTATTTCTAAGCTAACTCATGACATACATGACCACAAAACTGTATGTAGATACGGCAATCAATTCGGGGGCAAGGTCAAGAAAAATTAGCGCGTACTGCAAGTAGCACGTTTGCTGCTGTATATCGCTATCGATAAACTTTTGAGACGCGACCTGATCAAGTCATGCAATCAATATTGTTCAATTCCTTCTTACTCTCAAATTTAAGCACAAACTTTCGTCACAAATCCGCCGCCTAAGTCTTATATATTCGCGATTGGAGTAAAAGCTGACTGATTTTGTGTACTAAAAATGTGACAACTGTCAACGTCACACCACGCGTTTTTCGTCATTTCAGATTTACCAAAAAGTTTCTAAAGATTGAGAACATCCTCAGAAAGTGAAGAGCACCCAAACATAAATTGGCGATCGGCGAAAAAACCGACGGTCGCACTCCAATCCTGATTTAAAAAGTAGATCTAGTACATTTATGCACCTATGCTTTGCTTCTTAGGTCACTGTCGAAAGTTCGATTGTCCTTTGTAATGAAGGTGCCCGCCAACGTTGGGAGACAGCGGGTAACTCACCATTATTCAAATAAAGGAAAACCTATGAAGTTTGCAATGACTATCATGGCCACGGCCATTGCTTTGACTGCATCTTGCGCAGTCGACGCCAAAATCCAACCCATTTCTCAAACTAACGATACGCTGACCGCGGTCGCCTCTGCACGTGAACCGCAAGGCCTACGCATTGCAGCTGAAGCAGGTTTGCGCAGTGTCATCAGTGAGCTCACCAGAGACCTCAAAGCGGGCAGTCTGCCAGCCGAATTCCCTTTTGATGTGAACGATCTTTCCGAACTCAAATTGGCGAAACTGGGTTTGAGTTTTGAGGTAAATACGATACAACCGCAAACGCTACTCGCGGGAAATAGACCAATGGAGCAAATGGTCACGGGCACGGGCATTTGGAACTTCGTGGTAATGGTCAACAATTCCCCCGTAGCTTTACTTGAGTTGGAAAAGAATTATGGCAAGTGGGTGGTGAATGGGGTTGGTGGCGCAAAACTGGCACAAGATGTGCAAGCCGCGGCGCAAAATCATAGCGCTAAAGATGCCTTCCGTTTTGTACGCATCTAAGATCGGAAGAGCACACGTCTGAACTCCAGTCACCTTGTACTATCTCGT
>CALKVB010000446.1 GCA_937996605.1 uncultured Oxalobacteraceae bacterium
ACGAGATAGTACAAGGTGACTGGAGTTCAGACGTGTGCTCTTCCGATCTCTTGCGTTTCTTTCCAACCCTTCTGTTCAAAATGATGGTGCAAAGGGGCCATCAAGAATAAACGCTTGCCGACGCCATATTTACGTTTGGTGTACTTGAAGTAAGTCACTTGCAACATGACTGAGAATGTCTCCACCACGAAAATTCCGCCCATGATGAACAGCACAACTTCTTGACGCACGATGACGGCAACAGTGCCAAGTGCACCACCTAAAGCTAAAGCACCGACGTCTCCCATAAACACTTGCGCCGGATGAGCGTTGAACCACAAGAAGGCGAGACCCGCACCTGCCATCGCACCGCAGAAAATCAGTAACTCACCAGCACCTGGGATATACGGAATTAAGAGGTACTTGGAATAACCTGCATGTCCAGTCAAATAAGCAAACAAACCTAAAGCGGAGCCCACCATAATAGTCGGCATAATCGCCAAGCCATCAAGACCGTCAGTCAAATTCACCGCGTTACTCGTGCCGACAATGACACAGAAAGTCAAAGCGATGAAACCCCACACGCCGAGTGGATAGTTAAAGGTTTTGAAGAAAGGAATGATCAAATCGGCTTTGGGTGGCAAATCCAAACTAAAGCCAGACTGTACCCAAGCAACAAATAATTCCAAGACTTTAGTATTAGTCGGCGCAGATACGGAGAACGCTAAATACACCGCTGCGACGATACCAATCAAGGATTGCCAGAAAAATTTTTCGCGAGACGCCATCCCGTTTGGATCGCGATAGACCACTTTGCGGTAATCGTCGACCCAACCAATCGCACCGAAACCCAAAGTCACAATCAACACCACCCACACAAAACGATTGCTCAAATCGGACCACAACAAGGTGGAAATGCCAATCGCGATCAGGATCAAAGCACCGCCCATAGTTGGGGTACCCGATTTAATCAAATGTGTTTGTGGCCCATCGGTGCGCACCGCTTGGCCGACTTTCATTCGGGTTAACATGCGAATCACAGCAGGACCGGCGATCAAGCCTATCGAAATCGCTGTCATCGTCGCAAATACTGCGCGGAAGGTAATGAAACCAAACACGCGCATAAAGCCGATGTCTTGTTTAAAGAGTTCTGCTAACCAAAGCAACATAGTTTTCCCTATTTTTTTCTAATACTTAGTTCTGTATTCAGTTCTTGTTTTCTTGAACTATTCAATTCGTTTTAATGTTTTGCCGCACTGAAGGTACCAGTCAAGTGCCCGACCACACGCTCCATCTTCATAAAGCGCGACCCCTTTACCAAAATCGTATTGCCTGAGGATTGTTTGTCTTGAAGCGCTGCCAGCAAATTTTCCAATTCAGAAAAATGCTGCGCACCTTCACCAAATGCAGCGCTCGATGCCTGCGCCAACTGCCCTAAGGTGTACAAACTCTGCACGCCTTTTTGTTTTGCATACTCACCAATTTCACGATGAAAAGCCGCACCATCTGCGCCGACTTCTCCCATATCACCTAGTACCAAACTTGTCTGTTCATTTTGTGCTGCCAACACGTCAATCGCCGCGCGCACAGAATCTGGATTGGCGTTATAAGTATCATCAATCACGCGCGCACCAGCCAATGCTTGTTTAGGTTGCAGGCGCCCCGCTACAGGTGAGAAATTCTCTAGTCCTTGCGCAATGACAGAAAGTGGAATGCCTGCAGCCAAGCAGCAAGCACAAGCCGCTAAGGCATTCAATACATTATGTTGACCGGCTGCCGCTAAATTTACCTTCACGGATTGTTTTTGCGCATGGATTTGCAATTGGCTACCGAAAGGCAAGGCCTCAACATCGGCATAAACATCGGCAGCAGAAGTCAATCCAAATGTAATCGCTGTGCGCCCCGGCAATTCAGCTACAAAATTTTGCCAAATCGCCGTGTAGGTATCTTCTGCTGGGAACACCGCGATGCCGTCTGCGGGCAAAGCACGAATCACTGAACCGTTTTCGATCGCGACCGCTTCCACCGTTTGCATAAACTCTTGATGTTCACGCTGCGCGTTATTTACCAAGCCCACTGTCGGCAATGCAGTTGCGCTGATCGTCGCAATTTCACCGTGGTGATTCATACCCAGCTCCACCACTGCGGCTTTCACTTCGTTGGTAAAGCGCAGCACAGTCAGCGGCACACCGATTTCATTGTTGAGATTACCTTTGGTCGCCAACATGTGCTCGCTGCCAACGGCAGCGGCCAAAATGCTGGCGATCATCTCCTTAACCGTGGTTTTCCCATTGCTACCGGTCACACCGATCACTGGTATCGAAAATTGTTGACGCCAAAAGCGACCGATTGCGAGTAAGGCTAGTTTGGTATCAGGAACAATTAGAACTGGGCAAGTTACGCCCGCTGGCACATGCTCTACGACCATCGCTGCAGCACCGGCTGTTTGAACTTGCAACAAGAACTGATGAGCGTCGAAATTTTCCCCGCGTAAAGCAACAAAGCAATTTCCTGTCGCTATTTGACGACTGTCTGTACTCAGTCCAGAAAAAGCAACATTCCCGCGCAGTTCTGAGCCAGGGATTGCTTGATGCAATTGTTGTAGACTCGCGTGAATCACGAACTTCTCCTCATCGTGTTATTCGTAGCGACTGTTGCCAAAGCCAGACGTGCATGTTCTTCGTCTGAAAATGGCCACTTCTTACCATTGATATCTTGATAGGTCTCGTGACCTTTTCCTGCAATCAGAATCACGTCGTTGACGCCAGCATGTTTTACCGCGTACAAAATAGCAGCGGCGCGGTCTTCGATGGTGGTTGGTGTACCATCCATCCCGGCGATGATATCGAGAATGATTTTTGCAGGATCTTCGGTGCGTGGATTATCACTGGTCACCACCAGGTGTTGAGCCAATTGAGCAATTTTCCCCATTTGAGGGCGCTTACCTGGATCGCGATCACCGCCACATCCGAACACGCACCACAATTCACCATGGCGTTCTTGCGCGACTTCGTGCAGAGTTTCCAAGGTTTTTTGTAGAGCGTCTGGTGTGTGTGCATAATCAACCACCACCATCGCTTGACCTGGCGTGCCCAATTGCTGCATACGGCCTTGCACTGAACTCAGTTTTTCAATCACTGAAACTGCTTTATCCCATTCAACGCCACGGGCCAATAACACCGCCAAGGTCGCCAAGGTATTAGAGACATTAAAGCGTCCAATCAATTGCGTCTTGACGATGCCCTGACCGCAAGGGGACTCAACGAAGAAACTAGTACCTGCATGCGTTGAACGCAATTGACTCGCACGCAAAATATCTGCATTCACGTTCAACTTTGAATCAAGTGTATAGGCCAAAACTTTGGGTGGATTGGTTCGTGCTTGAATTTGTTCGACCAATTTCAGGCCAAATTCGTCATCGATATTAATCACTGCTGTTTGCAAACCTGGCCAAGCGAAGAGTTGTGCTTTGGCCGCAGCGTAAGCTTCCATGGTGCCGTGATAATCGAGATGATCACGGGTCAGATTGGTAAAAACAGCAAGGTCAAAATGCAATCCGTTTAATCGACCTTGATGCAAACCAATTGAAGAGGCTTCGATGGCTAAAGCTCTTGCACCGCGCGCATAGGAATCCGCTAGCCGTTCTTGTAACTGCAATGCGTCCGGCGTCGTGAAACCAGTTTCATGCAGAGCACTCAAACTACCGTCACGATAAGTACCGACGCCGAGCGTACCGACTACTGTGCAAGATGTGCCTGTCAACGATAAAGCTCGTGCAATCCATTGCGAACAAGAAGTCTTGCCGTTGGTACCCGTAATGGCGACGTTGAAC
>CALKVB010000447.1 GCA_937996605.1 uncultured Oxalobacteraceae bacterium
TCAACCTGATCTTCCAATTTCGGCGCGAACTCCATATCCTTCGAGTTCCCAGCATTTGCAACCTGAGCGCTCGTCACAACTGACGAATTCGGAGCACTGCTGTTGGCCGCAAGCTTGATATTCGAACCAAAGCCATCGTTACTTTCAGTCTTCGCAGCTACAACTTGGTCTTGGCCTGCATGGTTAATGGTTGAGATTATCTGAGGTGCCATTACAAAGGCGACCATCACGGCCGCAGCGATGCTGGTAATCGCCATGTAACGCGCACTTTTCCCTGTTGCACCCGGCTGGTATTTCTCTACAGATGGGACTGACGATTTTGGTGCTAATAAAGTAGGTTCAGCTTCGAGACGTTGCATTAATTTTTTAGAGAAGTCCCGACTCATTGGAATATCAAGATCTTCAGAACGCAATACATCTCCAATCAGATGATAGTCATTCCACGCGTGCATCAAGTAATCGGCATCGCCACGACGCACTTGCGCTAGGATTTCATCCAACTGCGCGTCATTCAGCTCACCATCTACAGCGTCTGAGATGCTGACTTTGGTATTCATCTTGGTTTCCATCTAAACTTCCCCGGCTAATTTAATTCGTTTCTATTTATTGTAAATGCTGTACTACCATCGCTGATCAATTGCGGTTCCTATCAAAGGTCTGAGCTTTTCTGCGATTGCTTCACGTGCCCTAAAAATTCGACTTCGGACCGTACCAATCGGACATAGCATCACTTCCGCAATCTCATCATAGCTAAGCCCTTCAATCTCACGTAAGGTGATGGCATTGCGCAATTCCTCAGGCAAAGACTGCATTACAGCATTAACGGTACTAGCTATTTGCTTACTCGCCAGTAAGGATTCCGGTGTATTAATATCCCTTAAGCCATCTGCATCATTAAAACTTTCTGCCTCATCCACATCAGAATCAGTTGACGTTGGAGCGCGTCTTCCTTGAGTTACCAGATAGTTTTTTGCGGTATTAATACCAATCCTGTAAAGCCAAGTATAAAAAGCTGAATCGCCACGAAAATTCGCCAAAGCTCGGTATGCTTTAATAAATGCCTCTTGTACTACATCCTCAGCCTCAGCATGATCATGGACGAGACGAGACACGAGCCGAAATAGTTTCCTTTGATATTTGGAAACAAGAAGCTCAAATGCCCTTTTATCACCCTGTTGAACGCGCTCAACCAGTAATTGATCAATCTCGCGCTCTGTCGTCACGCCGTCATTCCCATTCGCACATTTATTGTTATAGCCCTGCTTTGTATCTTGCTCACACCACTATGACAAAGGCCGTTTTTAAAAGTTCATTTTCACTATTGATCTAACGCAAGTATATTAGAGGGAATTCTCTGACTCGCAAAACGCGACAACACTTTTAATCGACGAAAGTCTTCTCGACTCAAAGCATCAGGCATTACACACCAATTAATTCGCCAACCATCCTCTGCTCGCAAATGTAAAAATACCAAAAATGACCAGACCTTACTGCTTGGCTCAATTGCCACCAAATGAGTTGAAATGAACTCCCCATCTCGCCCCAATTCTCGTAATTGAAGGGAAAAA
>CALKVB010000448.1 GCA_937996605.1 uncultured Oxalobacteraceae bacterium
GGATTGGATGCGAACGGAATTGATATGGTCTGTGAAATGAAGGGCTCGCTAAAGCTCGACAAATACATGCCTGGAACTTTGATTCCGGTTCGCGAAGAATCTTGCTTGTATCAAGATCAACCTGATTATGCTTTGATGCTTTCGTGGCACATCGCCGACGAACTCATCCCAAAAATTCGGGCCAAGGGATTCAAGGGAAAATTTATCGTTCCCCTTCCTCACGTGCGGATTGTTGAATGAAGCAGGCTCTAGATCTGGACATTGTAATTCCGGTTTTTAACGAGAGTGACAATATCATTCCGGTTCTGGAGTCTTTTCGAAAGCACCTCAAAAGTGAGTACCGCGTTTTGGTGTGTTACGATTTTGAAGGCGACAACACTTTGCCTGCCGTTAAAAATTGGACTCACTTCGATCCCGCCAAGCACCTTTTTATTCGCAATCAGCAACGAGGCCCGCACGCCGCGGTCCTCGCCGGCTTCAAGGCCAGTGAGGCACCTGCGGTTTTAGTTTATCCTGCGGACGATGACTACAATGCACCACAAATCGATTTGATGGTGCAAACTGCGCGCAGCGGATTTGATATCGTTTGCGCCAGTCGTTTTGCACCGGGTGGCAGTATGCGAGAGTGCCCGTGGCTGAAGTCTTTTTTGGTGCGAGCCGCCGGCTGGAGTTTGTATCACCTTGGTCGCCTTCCCACCCGCGACGCGAGCAATGGACTTCGACTTTTTTCTCAAAAATTACTTCGTGAAACAAATTTTGAGTCCACGGAAGGATTCACTTACAGCATCGAACTTTTGGTCAAAGCCCATCGCCAGGCCCGACCTATCACGGAAATTCCGGTGCAGTGGTTCCAACGGAAACAGGGTGAAAGTCGCTTCAAAGTTCTGAAGTGGCTCCCCGCTTATTTGCGCTGGTACTTTTATGCCTTCGGCACAACCTATTTGCGTCACCGAAAGATCGATCTCAATTCCTGATTTTCGAAAAAGCCGGATTCAATTCAGACGCGGTTGTAATCATCGCTGTAGCTTCTGCATCATTCCTTCTATGCGTGGGGATTTGGTGTCACGTCCTATCGGTGATGTTTTACAAGAAGCAGAGAATTTATTTAAAGCTGGTGTCAAAGAGTTGCTCGTCATCTCTCAAGATACCAGTGCATACGGCGTCGATATTAAATTCCGTACTGGCTTTCATGATGGTAAGCCAATTAAGACACATATGACGCAGTTGGTCGAAGCCTTGGGTGAGATGGCCAAGCGCTACGATGCGTGGGTACGTCTGCATTACGTTTATCCTTATCCGCATGTCGACCAAATCATCCCGTTCATGAATAATGGACATGTATTGCCTTATCTCGACGTGCCCTTGCAGCACGCTCATCCAGACGTGTTAAAGCGTATGAAGCGCCCAGCGAGTGGTGAAAAGAATATAGAGCGCATCAGAGCATGGCGCGAAATGTGCCCAGAGATTACGATTCGATCGACGTTCATCGCAGGCTTCCCAGGCGAAACTGAAGAGGAGTTTGAGTATCTACTAGACTTCTTGAAAGAAGCCCAAATTGATCGCTTAGGTTGTTTCGCTTATTCGCCAGTGGAAGGTGCAACAGCAAACGAAATCGAAGGCCAATTGCCTGATGACGTACGTGAGGATCGTCGTCGTCGCGTGATGGAATTGCAAGAAGAAATCTCTAAGCAACGTCTCCAAGCAAAAATTGGTAAGACTGTACGTGTTTTGATCGACAGTATCGATCGTAGCGGTGGTGTCGGGCGTACATCTGCTGACGCTCCGGAAATTGATGGCGTGGTCTATGTGAAGCCACCTTACGAGCCACACCGCAAGTTGAAGGTGGGTGAGTTTGTGGATGTTACTATCACCGCTGCAGATTCTCATGACTTATGGGGCGATGCAGTCTAAATTTGTTTAAATAATTGAAAGGGGCCGAGCGCCCCTTTTTTGTCTCACTAGTCTCATTAGTCTCATTAGACTCAATATTCTCAGTAGATAGGAAAGTACTTTTGATGAAAGATCGAGATCAAGGTCCAAATACTTCTCTGGTGCATCCTGAATATCGTGCACCAGATGGATTCGCAGCATTCCCAACAGCGATTCACCACGCATCAACCGTGTTATTCAAAGATGTTGCAAGTATGCGTTCTCGCAGTTGGCATAACAAGTCTGCCTATACTTATGGATTGCATGGGACGCCGACCAGCTTTACGCTAGAAGGTCAATTGGCTGCGATTAGAT
>CALKVB010000449.1 GCA_937996605.1 uncultured Oxalobacteraceae bacterium
GATCTACACAGGCGAAGACACTCTTTCCCTACACGACGCTCTTCCGATCTTGGAGAAGGCGCTCCACATTTTCACAAAGAAAACTGACGAGCTAGAAAAACTATACCGGGAACTGGGTGAATTACAGTAAGCAATGACACCTGTGCCACTGCCACTTTTACTCATCAATCGTTTGACGTTTGAATAAAAGCGGCAGTGCCTCTGTCAGCAAATTTCTCTTACGACTATTCAAATAAACTCAAATCAATCGCAGCGGCCATTATCTGATATCCCATCGCATTAGGATGGCGCCCATCACCACTGTTATATTGCGGCAATTGACGTGTTACTTGCGCCGGATCGCGAATAATTTCATCGAAATCAATAAAAGCGTCGAAGGCCTTGCTATTTCGTATCCAAGCGTTCACTTGTTGGCGCATCTCTTCGCTTTTGGGCGTAGAAGCAAGTGGACCTGTAGCGCCCGCTCGAGGCAAGATCGTAGCACCGTACACTTTGATTTTGTGCGCATGGGCTCGATCGATGATCTCTCGCATTCCCTCTATGATTTGTGTCGCACTAACTACTTGTTTCGCATCACTAAAGACCAAGCTACCAGCAATATCGTTAACACCTTGCAGTAACACTATCCATTCTACTTTCGCTCGATTCAGCACATCACGATCAAATCGCTTGAGCGTACTTGGCCCAAGAAAAGGTTCAAGCCCATCATTGAGAATGCGATTACCACTGATACCAGAATTAATGACCGCAATATGGCGAGTCGCTTGATTCATTTGCAATCGAGACGCTAGTTGATCGGGCCAACGCATATTCCTATCTTGGCCAGAGCCGACACCATCAGAAGTTGAGTCGCCCACAATCACAATACTTCTCGCTTTGCTTTCGGCAAGTACATCAATATCGGTGACGAAATAGCGGCTATCGTCCTTGTTATCGACTCGCGGTGATACGAACGCAGTTTGATCTTCTTTATTGGTGATATAGACTGTTTGCAGTCCAGTGCTATGTATCGTTGCGGCGCCAGTACCCTGCGCAAAATACAGACTGATCGCCAGTTCTTGCAAAGCATCGACGGCTAGTTCCACGGCATCAGTCGTAACGCTCTGCCCCACCGGCACGGAAAATACTTCTTTACCAGCAAGGCGCATAGTTTTTGCACTTTTCTCACGAATCAGTCCATCGTGATCATGATAAGCAATTGTGGCGGCATGAATCTGTAGAGGTCGGTCACCATACTCATTTGAAATCCTCACGCGAACCGCTGTTCCGCCGAGACTAACTCTCATGATTTGGCGTAGCGTTTGTGGTTCGAGTTCCGGTGCTGCCGAATCAGATGGAGCAGCCCATGTTGTAATCCACTGTAATTGCTTTGCGTCGGTGCCGGCGGCAACATTTTCTAACACCAAGCCATTCGTCAATAAGAAACAAAAAGCAATCAGCAAAGATCGAATACCACGAAGTGTGAATTGGGAGATGGGTTTGTGTGACTGTAGCATTGAAATGATAAGAAAGAAGTTGATAAGAGTGGACCAGCCCTTGCACAAGGCTTAATCAAGATTCGATGATGATACCCACGGCGGTTATTGGCCATTATAAAACTGAAGCGTTCCTGCAAGACGTCGATACGAACTTTGGCATCCCAGCTGCACGGTGTTTCGTCCCTCAGCCTTAACCTTTCATCCATCAAATCAAAAAACACCTCGCAATTCTATTTATCGCAGTTACAATTACTGTAGTTACGATTATTGCAATTAAACTCTCTCTAATTCACCATGAAAAAACACATCCTGAACTCTATTCTTGTGTTGTCTGTCTTGGCCTTAAGCGCCTGTAATGGGGGCTCAAGTAGTACGCCTAATGTTCCCCCAGTAGATCCTGTGGTCGCAAAAAAAACCATCAATGTTGATAACCTAGGCGACGCCTTTACGACGTATCTCTTATACCGCTACCGCCTCAATAAAGAGCTGCAAGTTGTGCTTGATTTTTTGAAGTTTGAGGTAGACAGCACCAGCGGTATTGGTCAATGTCCTAAGCAAGGAAGCATACAACAAGTCCCTCCTGGGATCTTTGGAAAAGTTGTCTTCAACGCCTGTCAATCTGAAGCTGGCACGGTGCTCAGTGGAAGCATCAATCCAAGTTATTTTGCTGGCACAGCGAAAACGACATCATTTGCATTTACAGATCTTAGCTATCAATTAAGCGATGACACAGAGTACCAAAAACTCACTGGAAGCTTCAGTGAAAATCGTAACTTCCCACGCTCGATCGACTTCAAATTATCTTACACCAATGGCACCCGCACCGCGCAGTATGCGGTCGACATTACAAAACTGAACCTAGTCGACATTAAGACAACTGCCATCAGTGGCAATCAGCATTTTGTGCTAACCGACCTCAACGACAAAGGGGAAGCTATCACGCCGATACTGAGCGCTGAAGATGGTTCAAATCTAACGCTGGCTTTCGATAATGCTGGCGCTGCTACTTTAAGCTTACGTAATGATAGCGGCGGGAAAGTGATTACGACCAAGTCGTATTCCAAGGCAGAAATTGACGACTTAATAGTGGGAGCTCGTCGCGCCAAGAAATAAGCAAGGGGATGTCCGACGGCAAACTAAAATACTCGCCTTAGTTTCAACGTAAAAATCTACATAAGACATACAAATGTAGGAATAAAGAGTAATAGCGAAGCAAACCAAAAATCAAGGCGCGCATGCGGCGGCCGTTGGGAATATGGGTGGATTTCATACCGCGTCAGCTTTTATAACGACTCAATCGATGGTTTCCACTTTCAGCACA
>CALKVB010000450.1 GCA_937996605.1 uncultured Oxalobacteraceae bacterium
CGATAACGTAATGACCAAGACTAAAACGGTCGGTGTTGAAGCACTGCCTGAAGGAATCAAAGTAACGTTTGAAGCAGCTGAGGCTGGTGCAGCGGCACCCGCACCGCAAATCTATGATTTGGTCTTAGTGGCAGTAGGCCGCTGTCCGAATGGTAAAAAAATCTCTGCAGACAAAGCCGGTGTGGCGGTGACTGATCGTGGCTTCATCAACGTCGACAAACAAATGCGTACCAACGTACCGCATATTTTTGCTATCGGTGATTTGGTTGGGCAGCCAATGTTGGCCCACAAAGCTGTACATGAAGCGCACGTAGCTGCTGAAGCTGCTGCGGGTCATAAGGCATTCTTTGATGCGACCGTGATTCCATCGGTGGCTTACACCGATCCTGAAGTAGCTTGGGTTGGTGTCACTGAAGACGAAGCAAAAGCCAAAGGCATGGCGATAGAGAAGGGCGTCTTCCCATGGGCCGCGTCTGGTCGTGCTGTCGCGAATGGCAGTGCTGAAGGCTTCACCAAGTTGATCTTTGATGCCGAAAGTAAGCGCATCATCGGTGGCGGTATCGTCGGTACACATGCTGGCGATATGATCGGTGAAGTCGCAGTGGCGATCGAGATGGGTGCTGATGCGGTGGATATCGGCAAAACCATACATCCACATCCAACCTTAGGCGAATCGATTGGTATGGCAGCAGAAGTCTATAAAGGCGTCTGCACCGATTTGCCTCCGCAGCGAAAGAAATAAATTCTCTTATTAAGCGGAAAATCCTCTGTGTGATGAATTAATCCCCGAAATTTGCACTGTAACTTTCGGGGATTTTTTTCTTCATTTCGCACAGCGCAGGCTGATCAGTCGTCTTATGTTCGGACATCAAAACCTAGTGAATTAGGTCTTTACTGAGTAGAGAATTGACAAGTCAGGTGTAGTAAATTTTTCTCTCTCGATACTGATTTTTAACTCAGTTCGCCCACATTTCATCGAGCGCTTCCTACAGCGCATCAAGACGATAGAGAGCGGCTCGCGCCACAGTTTTACGGTTCAAAGCTATTTTGTTATTCGGTATCGGTGTCGCTATCAACCATGTGTTAACGACAAATCTCCAAAAAATATGCCTCAGTTTTAGCGTTGAACCCTCGATAAATTTTTGATTATTTTGGTGTGCTTTCGACTTACTGATCATTATTTTTGGAAATGGAGTCAGTTTGCGCATCCATGATCATGGTTTCGACAACTTTTAAGATTGCCTGCTGACCATGATTCCTTTGGGGAGAATAACTCAATGAAGTGGCGGGGAAATGATTTCATCTTGATGTAGTACTGTCCAATCCTTTACCGCATCGTTGATAAAACCACATTCACGCATGGCGACTGTGACTGCTCCGGTCTCGACTAGTTGTGTCAATGTTGGAAAAACAGTGTCAGCGATTTTCTTTCCTAATTCGTTTCGACTTACACCAAAGTGTCGGCTTCCATGCAAGCTGACTACGAGACCTGGTATTGGAATTAATTGACAACCATCATACTCAATTCTTAATTCTTGGTTGTTGGGAAAAGGTGCCAGTACAGCGTCGACTTCGCCGCCGCTCACCATATAGGCCATCTGCCTCCAAGTTTTTACATCAACGCAATGTCGTGCTCCGAGGTTTTGTAGCGTTTGCCAATCTACACTCCAATCTTTATTGCTGGCGATACGTAAAGTTTGGAAATCTTTGAGATTTTTGCAGGCAAGCGCAACGCTATTGCTGGGGCGTGTATAAATTCCCACTAGCGTTTGGCCATCGCGAATGATGGCGTCTGAGATTACAAGTTCACCCAAAAAAGCATGTAAATCATTTTTCCACGCTGTGGTGGCTAAGGCGGTGATGATCAGATCGGAAGAGCACACGTCTGAACTCCAGTCACCTTGTAC
>CALKVB010000451.1 GCA_937996605.1 uncultured Oxalobacteraceae bacterium
ACTGCGTCGCTAACAACAGACCGTTTCTTTGTCCAAATAAACCAGATCCTTTTAAAGTGATCAAAACTACGGAATGCTGCTAAATAGCCGAAATTTACACAATCAAATTTCATAAACTGATGCTCATTTTTTATTCAAACCGAATTTATGGTCACTATTTTTGAAGCGACTATTTGCCTCCAGGCTTGGCATTTCTTCTTCAAAACGTGCGCTAAAATTTTCAAAAAAGAGAAGGATATTTATGAAAGCTATGATAGTAAGCGACTTACACCTAGAATTTTGGAAAGAACGTTCGCCAATCAATCTGTTCAAGCAATCGAATAAGTCTAAGCCGGATGTCGTGATATTGGCTGGAGACATTTGTAGTGGTGCCAACGCCGTGCGATGGGCAAGTGAGTTTTTCTCTGGAATAAAAGTTTTGTATGTAATGGGAAACCACGAGGCGTACGGATCGTCAATAGAGCAAACCGAGCTAAGAATAGCCGCCGAGTGTGACAGATCTGAGAACGTGACATTTCTCAATTGCGATGAATTTATTTTTCAAAATGTTAGGTTTTTAGGATGCACGCTCTGGACAGACTTTAAATTGTTCGGCGAAGATCAACGCTTGGAGGCGATGCGTGAGTCAGCACTTTATATCAGTGACTATAATGCCATTCGAATTAAAGCTGAAACTGAAGCTGACACTGAGAGAAAGCTTTCGACAATCGACACTGCATACATTTTTGAGAAACATAGCAGCTGGTTGCAATCCCAATTAGATCAGAGATTTGATGGAAAAACAGTCGTGGTTACGCATATGTCTCCATCATTTCTATCTGTTCATGATCGCTTCAAAAAGTCTCTTGCAAGTGCTGCGTTTAGTTCAAATCTTGAAAATCTTGTAGTGAAATCTGATCTCTGGATTCACGGACATACACATGATTCGTATAACTACAAAATTGGAGATTGCATGGTGATCTGTAATCCTTGTGGTTATCCAATGAGGAGTGGATCGTCCGAAAATGGTGCCTTCGATCCCAATTTATTTATTGAGATCGAGTCGTAATTAATTCAATCTTCGAATGCAGAAAATGCTGATGAACAAAAAAAACAATTCGAGCGGTCTTTCAATTATGTACCTCGATTTTGATGAACTATGCAATATTTCTTTTGTGTTGCGAACACTCACGAGGAAGATAGCGATTTTATTGGCCAATGGTGTTGCCTATCGTGTTGCACCCTTTTGTTGCGATTCTGGTGCGCCTAAATGGAACAGATGAACGTCACCGAAAGAGTACGTCAAGGCCAGCTCTTGGTATGTTACTGTGATTTTGACGGAGTCACCCACGACGATGCAGTTTACAGGGCACCGCGAATAGGAATATATATGCTTACCCCGGGAAGAAGGCTTTTCGAATGGCTTCCCATTTTGGAAGACTTGCTTGCCCCCTATCCTGACGTGAAAATTGTCCTGAGCACTTCTTGGGTTAGAGTTAGGGGATTTCAATTTGCGAAACGTCAGCTTACTACGAGCTTGCAATCGAGAGTTATAGGCGCAACTTTTCATAACAGAGAAACGCCTAAATCCGAATTCGACAACATGCCACGTGGTATGCAAATATGTGCTGACGTCGGACGCCGAAGACCAGCGCGTTGGTTTGCAATTGACAATGACGACCAAGGCTGGCCAGCTTGGTGTCGTGACCAACTTATTAAAACCGATGACCGTCTGGGACTGAGCGACATTCGCGTACAAGAAACCATTCGAAAAGTCCTCGCATCGTTCTAACGGTTAACAGTTGTGGCACGGAGTCGCACGGCTCGCACAACGGAGGAATGGCATGCATGGCTCGAGCGGGGTGTGTAACACCGGCAATCATCCTAACATGCGCGGCCACCAAAATTTGTATCGAGGTCTCAAGTTCGTTGACAGGCTGCAGCGTCGTTGCGAGGCTTTTTTTGCAATGAGGTCCGCTTTGTATAGAACTGTGGGTATATCAATGAGCATAAAGCAACAGGGCTGTTTCTACCTTCGGGGATATGACAGTTCTCTATATCCTTCAGGAAAGACAACACTTAGAAGAATTGCATATAATCGACGGGGTGCTTCACCCAGAACCATGCTAAGACAAAAAGCAATATTTTCAGGATCTTTCGCTACTTGAAAATGTCTTACGAGATTTTTCTTTCGTTGATATTGTGGTCAGCAGTTCATGGCGGGAGACCCGCACATTTACTGAATTGTAATCCCTATTTTCACGAGATATGGCAAGTAGAATTATGAGCACAACACCCTCCTAGAAAGATCACCAAGATTTATTAGACATAATAGGATATCAACGCCACACCGAAATTGAAGCTTGGTTGCGAAGTTCACGGGAGCCTTGGCAAAAATGGATTGCGATTGATGACAAACCATGACTCTCTAAACCTTTTCTCTCTATTTTAATTCGCACCGACCCAGACATTCGTTCTATTAAAGAAACGTGGACAAAACTGAGATTTTTGCTGAATATCAATTGAAAGGAACTTGTGCACTTCAAATAAAAAATGAAATCCAAAACTCACAATAAACCTGACGATCGCCAACAGATCGCCCAAGCTACTGAGGGTCTGGTCACGATTTCAACGCCAACGAAGTTGACGCGAGTCCAAAATTTACCTTATTTTAGTACCCCAAAATCAAAAATATAAAACTCATGGGTATACGTCTTTGCCAATCTCGGCGTAACTAACCAGAGGAATACCATGAACGTAAAAAATGATTCGCCCAATTCTACAAGTCTCTCGACTAACCTTGAAGAACATTCTTGCCAATATAGAATACTGTTGACTGCATGCGCAAAGCTTTTGGCAGATATACACTGTGAATTAGGCGAACTACGCTATTCTATTTATCAGGATGACGAAATTGAAGAAGATGACAAAGAATTTCACGAAGATTTTCAAACGCTTTGGGATGAAGGCTGTGAAATGATTAACAAACTCAAAGCACTCAAGATTTTAGAATCAAGGCGATAAACGCTATTAATATTTTGTATTGTTGTCGTCCCAAAACATTAAATAATATTAATAGCTAAAAAGCGTTTTTTCATATTCAACAAACCCAAAAGGGCTGCACAAGTTTGTGTAGCCCTTTTGCAATCAAAAATCACTTTAGGTCTGAAACTATCCACCTGGATGGGCGTGTCGGACCGCCCACGACAGACAACTGCATTTGCACTGTTTTTTCTTCAATAACATTAGTATTACTAACCTCAGCAAAAATAGCCCCCGGTGCAACTTCAATATAAAAAACCGCCGTAAATGGTTGTGGTTTACCGACCAATTTAATCACCGGAAATATTCTTTTCAGAACTACCCTAACTTTTTCGGTCGATAGTAACCCTTCAAATAACTTAGGCAAAAGATTGACAGGGTTTTCTGATAGTTGACGTTCAATTGACTCTTTGTCTTGCAATCGAAAACTGGCTTCTGCGTCATTCAACAGATTCATCAATCGTGCTTTTTCAAACGCAGCCTCTTTATAATTTTTTGTCAAAATTGGGTCATCGACTTCCGCCGATCCGAGTAAATCCAAAAACCTAGCAATTGCACGTTCTTTCTGTGATATTTCACGCTTCAATTCGACGATTTTTCCAGCAGCTCCCCCGATAAGTCGCTGCTTCAACAGTAATCTAAACTCATCTATGACAGTGCCAGAAAATAGCTGCGCCATTGTATGTAATAAGACTGCCTTAACGCTATTGATTGAGATATAGTGACTTACTCTGCCTGGAACTCCAACGCGTTTCGCTTGAGAACACTGGGCACAATAAGCGGATGGCGTGGACCCTCCCGTTGCGACTGTCAATACAGCATTGCAAGTACCGCAGGTAATAATTCCTGAAAAGATATTTTTTCCACCTCCTCGTACCTTATTTTGTGTCATTATTTTGTTACACTCATACCATACCGCATCATCAATTAACCTCAAATCGGGCCTTAAATACTCGGTCGAGTCGAGCTCCTTGTGATTCTTTTTTGCCTTTGCTTTTGCAAACGCGCTGCCGTTCCACACGAAAACCCCACGATAAATAGTATTCTGCAAAAGTTGCCTGACAGTGGCAGGTCGCCAATATCGATGCGCACCAACAAATTTTGAAGGTCGAGGCGACTGAATTCCGCGCTGATTCAGAGATAACGCAATCGCCGCATACGAACTACCATGATATCGACGCATAAAAATATCTTTGACTAATATGGCTTCGCTTTTTTCAATTATCCAATAGGTACCAGTGTCATTTTCTGTGCGTTTTAATCGATATCCAAATGGCGGTGCTGCAATCATAAAACCGCGCTCTAGTTGACCAATCATTGCTCTTATTACTCTATGACTAGTTTCTCGTGTTGCGTGAGACGCGATCACTCCACGAAATCCAAAGTTCAATTGCCACCCTTGCAGTGAGGTATCCATTCCGTCGGTAGATAGAAGCCTGACGCCTGATTTTTCAATTTTGTCTTGTAGGATAGCAAGCCCAAGATTGTCACGTCCTAGCCGCGAAATTTCATCAACGATGACGGCACAGAACTTACCCCTATCCCAGTCTTCCAAGAATCGCTTGAATCCAAAGCGCTTGGTGTTTCCCGACTCTTGGCCTGTGATTGCAGAGTCAGAATAAATCAACTCTTCAGGCACTTCATAGCCACAAGCGATTGCTCTTTCTCTAGCTCGACGGACTTGGTCATCAATTGACGTTGCGCGCTGTTCGTCTGTTGAATATCGCGCGTAGATTGCTGCTCGTTGCATGTACTACTCCCTAATTTTTGAGTTTGTTCGAAGACTGCTAACTCAACTAAGAGTTCTAGCAAGCCATGTAGTGGATTTGAATAATTCATTTATGCCCTCTTTATTAATTAATTTGCTCTGGTGTGATTCCTCACAACATGTATAGCAACTAGCGTTTTTTGAAAATTAAGGAAGCCGTAAATCTATAAATCATGCAATTACCAAAAAAATCGCTTTCTAGCAGATACCAGCCCACAGAGTTTTAACGCGCATCGCATTGATCGGCTCCCGTCGCACCTATCGAAAATATGTAAACGATTGATCGCAGGAGATTGCCACCTCTTGTCGGACGGCAAGAATAGTCACACTCAAGTAGAAAGTTTTTTGAAAAAAAATAGTTAGTTCGTGCTGTCCGCTAAAAAAAAGGACACCAAAATTAATTTAGTGCCCCACGAATACAATTATTTAAATGAATAAATCCAAAGTATTAACGCCTCTGAAATTCGATACTGATTTGAAAAAGTTTTATACATTCTGCTTAAGTATCGCCATTGCTTTTCTAAATTTTTCGTTGAATAACATAAACGACTCATGCAAATCACGCTGCTCTAATTCAAGCATGCGATCCTCTAACGCCGTAAAGGCTAGATACACAAATTCAAGCCGTTCGAATGCTTCAGCGCTTACATTTTCTTGATTGACAATGTTTTCGAGTAGCATTGGCAGAAGGTGCGCAATGGCCCGTGTCTCTGCTTTCAAAACTGGCCCTGCTGCGAAAACTTGAAGAGGCGTGCCTGTCTCACTTTGAACAAGTGACCACTGCACATTTTTCGTCTCTTCCACACGCTGCCACATCCAACCAAGAGCACTTGAATACTGCATCAATGCATGTATTTCAGAAATAGGTAATTTCGATTTCATGAAGAGCTCCCTTGGCCAAATTGAACTTGAATAACGTTGTTACTAACATTGACGTTTGCTGCTTTGGATGTATCAGTTGATGGGAAAAATGTTTTGCTCCGCACTTCTGTTTTCGCTATGCAAAGCGCATCAAACGCAGCCCCCCCTTCCGCAGGAGACTGAATATCTCGCTCATCAGCATCACGCACAGCAGCCACCAACTCTGAAGCTGTTGGGTTGTAATAGCGCATTGCCATTTGCAAAGTTTTCCAGCCAAAGATTTTTGCTAGTGTCGCAACCGGTACTTTTTTTGCCCAACGCGAAGCTGCTTCGTGTCTTAAATCGTGAAAACGCAATCCGACGATGCCAGCCCGTTTGCATGCCCGACGAAAGGCTTTACCTAGGCCGTCCGAATCATGAAATTCGAAAATTTGTCCGTCATTCTTAGGATTCGGAAGAGTGTGGATAGCTGCTTCAGCTGTAGCTGATAGCGGCACAACA
>CALKVB010000452.1 GCA_937996605.1 uncultured Oxalobacteraceae bacterium
CTGCGATCACTCCGCGAACCACGGCGATCATGCCTGTTCATTGTTACGGCCATCCATGCGACGTTGATGAAATACAGCGAATTGCAGACACCTATGGATTGAAAGTAATTTATGACGCCGCACATGCTTTTGGAGTTCGGAGTGATGAGAATAGCTTGCTAACTAAAGGTGATATGTCGGTATTAAGTTTTCATGCGACTAAGGTCTTCAATACCTTTGAGGGAGGAGCGATTGTTTGCCCGGATGCGAAGACAAAAGTTAGAATCGATCACTTAAAAAATTTCGGCTTTGTTGATGAAATGACGGTGGTTGCGCCTGGAATCAACGGAAAAATGAGTGAGATTAACGCGGCCTTTGGTCTGTTGCAACTGCGTGGGATTGAGGAAGCGTTGGCCAAGCGGCGTGAAATTGATCGCTTATACCGTAGTTTGCTGCAACGATACCAAGGCATTGTTTGTCTTGAAGGTGTTAATGAACGCGTCGCGAACTATGCATATTTCCCTATTTTGATCACTGCGGAGCATGGGATGGGACGAGATGAGGTGTATGAGAAACTGAGGAAACATAAGATTTTTGCTCGCCGATATTTCTATCCGCTGATTACGGACTTTCCAATGTATCGTGGGCTGCCTTCTGCAACTCGTTCTAACCTTCCCGTTGCCTATGCAGCTGCAGAACAGATTCTATGCTTGCCTATTTATCCTAATTTATCCCATGACGATGTATATGAAATTGCTCAATTGGTTAGGGGGGGCTAATGCGTGTCGCAATCATGCAGCCTTACTTCTTGCCATATATTGGCTACTTCCAATTAATTGGCGCGGTCGATACATTTGTTGTGTACGACAATATTAAGTATACGAAGAAAGGATGGATAAACAGAAACAGGATGCTAAAAAATGGTTCCGACCTACTTTTTAGTTTGCCTTTAGCACACGCATCAGATTCTTGCTTTGTTTCGCAACGCGCACTATCGCCACATATTGATAAACAGAAATTGTTAAATCAGATCCGAGAGGCTTATCGACGCGCACCTCACTTTGAACAAGCTTTCGAGCTTATTCGAACTATCATTGATTTCGAGGATGCTAATTTATTTAATTACATAATGCATTCGATTCGCTGTGTTTGCGCTTACTTAAATCTTACGACTTCTGTCATTGTGTCGTCTTCATTGGATATAGATCATTCGCTTAAATCTCAAGAGAAAGTGATTGCGATTTGCACAGCGCTTGGAGCAAAGCAGTACATTAATCCTGAGGGAGGTGTCGAGCTGTACTCTCAAGAGCGCTTTGAAAATGCGGGAATTGACTTGAAATTCTTGAGAGCTAATCCGGTTGCATATCCACAGTTTGGGTCTGATTTTGTTCCTTTTCTTTCGATCCTAGATCTATTGATGTTTCAGAACGCACTTCAAATTCGTGCAAAGATCCAAAATGAGTACCAGCTTTTTTCAGGGCACTAAGGTGTTAACCCCATTTAAGATAGCAGTCTTCGCCTCTGGTGGCGGCGGAAATTTTCGCGCTATTTTGGAATCTAAAAAGTTGAGTAATGTTACTGTTTCTTACTTGTTGGTCGATCGTGAGTGTGGTGCGATTGGGGTTGCTCGTGAATTTGGCATCCCTGTTAAAGTAATCAACTGCAAGAAAGAAAATGAGGATAGCGAAAGTGATTGGCGTCGAGTTCTTGTTGAGCCTGTAGATCTGATTGTATTGGCTGGATTTATTCCTCTAGTGCCTGCCTGGATTTGCCAACAATGGAAAGGTAAGATCATCAATACGCATCCTTCTCTTCTGCCCAAATATGGTGGGCGCGGTATGGTTGGGGTGAAAGTCCAAGAGGCAGTGATGGCTGCTGGTGAGGAGTTTGCCGGTTGTACGGTGCACTATGTCGATGAAGGCGTGGATACCGGAGAAATCATCGCGCAACGTTCAATCCTAGTCGACTACAGTGAGACCCCGTGGCAACTTGGTGGCCGCGTTTTTCACGCGGAAACTTTACTTTTGCCTGAAGTTATTTATGAGTTGAGTCAAACGAGAGGACATTAGTTTATGGCCAAACAATCTTGGGTAAAAAAGGGTTTGCTATTCACACCTGAAATGTTTGAAGATCGCCCTGAGTGGATGCACGGATTTGCGCAGGCACCCAATGCGATTGTGTTTGAAGATTTCGTTCGAGTCTATTTTTGCTGTCGACCCAAACCAGACGAGAGGCAACAGTTTGTGAGTTATTGCGCCTTCGTCGATTTTTCAAGTGATGGCAATTTTAAGCCGGTACGAATAGCAAGTAGTCCAGTTTTGGAATTGGGCGGGCTCGGTGACTTTGATGAATTTGGCACCTATCCAGTTTCTGTGTTTAAGAAAAGCTCCAGTGTGCTTTTGGCGTATTACGGTGGCTGGACGCGATGTGAATCTGTGCCTTTCAATATATCCTTGGGGCTTGCAGAAAGCCATGATGGTGGACATCACTTTTCCAAATATTCAAAAGGGCCTGTATTGTCACATTCGCCATTTGAACCGTTTGTCGTAACTTCACCGAAAATTCGCCGATTTAATAAACGTTGGTATCTTGCGTACACTGCCGGTGTTCGATGGATATACGACGAGAATGGACGTCCTGAGATCATTTACAAACTGAGGATGGCGAGTTCCGAAGATGGCGTCAATTGGACAAAATTTAATCGTAATCTTGTGGATGATGTATTGGGTGAAGATGAGGCACAAGCATGCCCAGATATTTTTTATGCAAATGGAAAATTTCACATGTATTTCTGCTTCAGAGAAGGTTTGGATTTTAGGTCTGATCCAAAACGTAGTTACCGACTTGGTTATGCGACCTCAGAAAATCTAATCGATTGGCAGCGT
>CALKVB010000453.1 GCA_937996605.1 uncultured Oxalobacteraceae bacterium
AAGAAAATTGAGCGGTGAAGATACAAATTCACAAAGCACGAAGCACACACAACAGTTGATAAAAATGTTGGTCGCGATTGAAAATCGAGATCGTGAATTAATCGATGTGTTGATGTCAGCAAAATGGAATGGCATGTTGGGATTGTCGATGATGGGCAAACGTGCGCATGCTGCAGCACCAAAACTTGTTAATAGATTCAAAGACCTGACTAATCTTCATAAGTTCGACTTATTGGATGAGGTGATGGTCAATATTCAGAGTCCAACCAAACTTCGTAAACAGGCTTATATGTTCGCACAAGAGTCTCCAGATAGTGAGGTTAGGGCAG
The DNA here is from genome assembly GCA_937996605.1 of uncultured Oxalobacteraceae bacterium. Taxonomy (GTDB): domain Bacteria; phylum Pseudomonadota; class Gammaproteobacteria; order Burkholderiales; family Burkholderiaceae_D; genus Undibacterium. Next base: position 330 of record CALKVB010000453.1, read on the forward strand.
CAGCACATGAGCGATCGCTCGCCTTGAAGTCCTCGGCAAGGCGACGCCAGCTTCATTAGTAAGTCCATAACTCCGGAAAACCACATTCCTTCGCTCTAGGCTAGTCAGGCAAATGATTAGCCAGTAGCATCGAGCCAAGCAATTAGATCGATGAGGGGTTACGGTGTCGCAGCAGCAAAATAATCAAAACAATCAAGACAATTTTGGACAGCATCAACAGGACGGTTTGCCGATCTTGCCTTTAGAACTTGCCTTGGCATTGCCAGCAGGTTTTTATGCAGACCCAGACATTTTGGCTCAAGAGCAAAAGCAGGTGTTTGCGAAGAGTTGGCAATTGGCTGGCCATACAGGTGATCTACAAGCGGTGGGTGATCATATTGTGTGTGAGATCGCGGCTAAGCCGATTTTGATCGTACGCGGCGCCGATCATCAACTGCGCGCTTTTTATAATGTCTGCAAGCACCGCGCCGGTCCGATCGCGACTTGTAAAGGTCGTGCGGCAAAGTCACTGCAATGTGCGTATCACGGGTGGACCTATGCATTAGATGGGCAGTTGCGCAGCGCAACGGAGATGCAAGCTGCGCAAGCATTTAATACATCTGATATACGTTTAAGCGCGGTGCGAGTCAAAGAATGGAATGGCTTGGTATTTGTGGCTTTAAGCGATGAAGTGCCGCCCTTTGAAGAAGTTTATGCGGGTATCGCAGAGCGCATCTTGCCGCATGATTTATCGACCATGCACTTTGCCAAACGGGATACCTACGAGCTTGCCTGCAACTGGAAAGTCTATGTCGACAATTTCCTAGAAGGTTATCATTTACCGTATGTCCACCCTGGCTTGTCTAAGGTCTTGGATTATCGGGCTTACGATACTGAACTATTTCCTTGGTATTCCTTGCAGCATTCCCCCTTACGCAATAATGAAGGTATCTACGGCGATGGCCATGCCTTCTATTACTTCATTTATCCTAATATCATGCTCAACATCACACCGGGGCGTTTGCAAACCAATCGCATTCTGCCGGTAGGCCATGATCGCTGTATCGTTGAATTTGATTATTACTATACCGACGATCCTGAAGTGCAAGCGCGAGTCGCGAGTGAGCAAGCCTTCAGCGATGAAATCCAAGCCGAAGATATTACGATTTGTGAGCAAGTGCAGAAAGGTTTGAATTCAGGCGTCTACACGGCAGGGCGTTTGAACCCAAAACGCGAGAGCGGCGTCTGGCATTTCCATAATTTGTTGCGACGGGCATATGTGCAGCAAAAATAACACTTTTAGTTTGCTGCTGGGCTTCGCAGCCCAGCCAACATTGCTGATGCCATCACGATCCCCTATTCTGAAATGGAAACAACATGTCGGACCAAACTAAACCGCTAGGCTTTTGGATGTGCACGGCGCTGATCATCGGTAACATCATCGGCATGGGCATTTTCATGTTACCTGCCTCGTTGGCGCCGTATGGATGGAATGCTTTCTTAGGATGGGCAGTGACGCTGCTCGGTTGTGTGATGATTGCTTTGGTGTTCGCCAATTTGGCGCGTGCCTTTCCACAAGACGATGGTCCTTATGCTTATTTTCGACGCGCGTTTGTTCCCGGTGACGGAGATCTGTCCAGCGCACCATGGCGCAAGGGTGTTGGCGAGTTGGCGAGTTTTTTTGCTTTATGGTCTTATTGGGTTTCGATTTGGATTACTAATGCCACCGTGGCGATCGGCGTGGTCGGCTACCTCAGCAGTTTCGTGCCTGCCTTGAATCAAGCTAGCTGGTTTGCGCCGACGGCGGCCTTAGGTTTGATATGGTTCTTCGTCGCCATCAATATTTTCGGCGCTCGCACTTCGGGCCATGTGCAAATGGTCACCGTCATCATCAAGCTGATGCCGATGTTGGGGGTATTGCTACTGGGTTTCTATGTTTTACTGTCCGAGCCCGCCTTGTTTCAACAATACGTACCGACGCAAGCACCAAGCCTTGCTGGCACAACGGCAGCGGCAACCATCGCCATGTTTGCGATGTTAGGTGTCGAGAGCGCAACCATCCCAGCTGGCAAAGTAAACGATCCACAACGGACGATTCCGCGCGCGACCATGGTCGGCACCATGTTGGCGGCTTTCATCTACATCGGCGTGTCAGCGATTCCGCTTTTGTTACTGCCGTCGAATGAATTAGCTCAATCGAGCGCACCCTTTGTCGATTTGTTCCAGCGATATCTACCAGGTCAACTGTCGCAATGGATCGCCTTGTTCGTTATTGTCAGTGGCCTAGGTGCCTTGAATGGTTGGACCTTGTTGGTCGGCGAAATGACTGCGTCGATGGCATCGCATGGCGTCTTCCCGGCTGCGTTGGCGAAATCGAATCGTCACGGCGCCCCAGCGATCGCATTAGTGCTCACTGCCACCTTGGCAAGCGTGATGATCTTGATGAACTATAGCCGCAGCCTAGCGCAAGGGTTCACCTTCTTAAGCGTGATGGTCACCGCTGCCAATATGCCGCTCTACGCCTTCGGCACGGCAGCCTTGTTCGTGTTCTGGAAACGCGGGCAATTACAAAGCACAAACTCACGTCTCTTGGTCGCCGCTGCTGTCGTCGCGATGTTGTATATCGTTTGGGTTAGCGTTGGTATCGGTAGTGAGTCTTTGCTTTGGGTGAGTGTATTGGGACTGGCGGGTTTGCCTGTTTATTGGGGGACGCGTTGGTGGCGCGATCGAGTATCCCTCGGTTGATTTGTCAGATGATGCTTTTGATTTAATCCCACCAATTAAAAATGGCTTCACCATTTGTTTGTGGTTTCCAATATTGGATATCTCCGAGTGATTGATGGGGCTGTTTTTCGAAGCCACTTCGTAGATACGCCCACGAAAGTGGGTGTATTTGAAACAGAGATTTGAGTGCCTCCGACAATGCCCTTGTATCTACGAACGACAAATTACACCCATCAATGTCGAAATTCTTTGAGAAAGCCCACTCATCACTGTGAGTACAAAGAAGGAAGAGTTTTTCGGACTCGCATTCCAATTCAGCGGTATAAAAATTTGGAGTTACGTTAGGCTCATAGATTTGCGCGACATCACACGCAACCTGTCGAGCGCTTTCGAAAACAATTTTCTTGAATTGAATAAGGTCCATGCTGCTTCGTGCTTTCGAGCCGAGAAAATCTAATTCATACCGATAAACTTGGCAGTCAAAATAACTGCAGTATCTCTTGTCTGTATCAGTCGATCAATATTCGGATGCTTACCAGGAAAGGCCAAAGCATCTGCTGTATGTTCTGCATACAGCGTTAAACCCTTCTCTGCTGCAGCAACATTAATCGCATCAAACTCGGCGATCAAGGCGTGGTAGACCCGCACACTACCGGCCGAGCCCGGTTTGTTTTCAATACGGGCGACAGGCGTTGTTTGATCTTCTGATGAAAAGAGCTCGATCGCGGAGACATGGTCGATGCTCGGTAGGCTGGCTAAGACTTCACTAAATTGCATGGGATTCCTCTTGGATTGAAATCATGGTTTGAAACCATGGAATGAAAGACTGCGATAAAAAGATGAGAGAACTTGTCTTCTGATTCATCTTTTCGAAGTCGGTATTTTAACGCTGACCTTCAAGTATTGCCTAACAGTACTCAGCGTGCTTTCAAGAAATTTCACGGGACCTGTCAACTGCTTTGAAATTGCTCGCGTTGTGGAAGGGCGTAGCAAAGCACTACGAGTAACAAACAAATTACCTGATTGCTTTACCCGAATAGTCTTAAATTAATCATTGAAATTTTAGAGGATAGATCATGAAACTCATCAACAAATTAATGTTGTCCGTAGCTGTTGCAACGATCGCCATGGGTTCTGCAATGGCGCAAACGCCAGCAGCAAAAGTAGAGTCTGCAGCAGCGAGCGCAGCTTCTAAAGCAGCAGTCGCAAAACCAGCAGAGAAAGCTGCAAGTGCAGCCGCTAGTGCAGCAAGCGCAACGGTCAAACCAGCTGCGAGTGCAGCTGCAAGCGCGGCTAGTGCAGCAAGCGCGCCAGCAAAACCAGCAGAGAAAGCAGCAAGTGCAGCAGCAAGCGCCTCCAGCGCGGCTAGTGCAGCAGTAGTTTCACCGCGTGATCACGCAACTGGTCAAGCATCTGGCAAGCGTCAGCACGCACCAAAAGTAGAAGCCTCTGCTTCAGCCGCATCTGCTGCATCGACACCAGCTAAGAAGTAATTGATGATGTCACTGGATGCTAGTGGAGACTAGTATTCAGTGGCGCATCAAGCAGTAAAGAAAACGACACTAGTACCGGCTAGTGTTGTTTTTTTATGGGCGCAATAGTTTCCACAGCTTCAGTTTTTCAGCATACGCTAAAGTGTAAGCTGGGCTGCTCGATGGTAGTTGATGGATTTGGAAATCCTCAGCGCATGGGCCGAGAATGTTGAGTCCGATTTTACTCGCCGTGCCGCCATTGAATGCAATACGACGTAATGCTGGTAAGGTGGAAAGCAGCGCAAGAAGATCATTGTCATCGCGCTCGATGATCTTGCTATCGAGGCTGCCCTCGCGCTTAGCTTGCGCCACCACGTCCCATAAACCGATGCGATGCGAGAGCAAGCTTTGCAAACGTTGTTGGTAGTCTTGGTTCACCAAATCGATAGTAAACACATCCGACAGTAATTGCCAAAAACGATTTTGTGGATGCGCATAGTATTGTTGTTGCGCAAGCGAGGCGTCGCCCGGCAAGCTGCCCAAGATCAGGAGCTCAGTGTGTTCATCGACTACTGGTGGAAAGCAGCGCTTATTGTGATTACTTTTAACGTTCAATTTTTCACCAAACGTTGAGTGAATTGGTGATGATCGGAGACAGTGATGGGCATGGATTTTTCCAGAATGGCGAACAATATCTGTTTCAAGCACAGTGTCCGCCATTCTAGAAGAATTTGCACGAAATGTAATTCTGAATAAATTCTACCTTTCGCAGTTGGAGTCTTAAGGCATACGCCCCGACAAGCCTTGCGGCAAGTTTTTCGATTGCGTACCCCAGCCGTTCTGATCAAAGCGATCATTCATTTGGAATTCCAAGGTGCCGCCTTGTTGCAAGGCTTCCCAATCTAAGAACACTTTGTCTTGTGCTTTGCCATTGAAGCGTGCGGCATGGATAAAGTTATTGGCGTTAGCACGATGTCCTAGACTGTTGATGGTCAAAGTTTTGCCATTGCCGAGATCGATCTCCGCATTGATAAATTTGGGTGCATGTAGCAAGAACTGACCGGTGCCGGGAGTCGATGGATACAAACCGAGAGCGCTGAACAAATACCACGCCGACATGGTGCCAAGATCATCGTTACCAGTTACGCCATTCGGTGCATTGCTGAATAAGATGTCAGCAGCGCGTGCCACGATGGCGGTCTTCCATGGTTGACCGATATGGGTGTAGATCCATGGCGCGTGCAAGTCGGGCTCGTTGTTGGGGTTGTAGCGATATTGGTTGTAATAGCTATAGGGGCCAACCACCCATTCTTTGCGTACCGCATGTTGCGGATCTTTCTGTAAAGCGTCGAGTGCGAAGAAGGCATCGAGGCGCTTACCGGCCATTTCACGTCCGCCCATTTCACTGACTAAACCGGGCACATCTTGCTGCACCAGCCATTGATATTGCCAGGCCGTGCCTTCGTGGAAGCCATGTTCCGAACGAGGACTGTAACTGCCATCGATCTCGGTGTACCAGTCACCTCCGTCGATACGGGCGCGAGGAAAACCTTTGAAACCCAGTTCTTGATCAACTACGCTGTTGTCCCACACTTGACGCCAATTCGCGCCGCGTTTTCTCAAGATGGCAGCATCTTCTTTTTTGCCCAGCGCTTGTGCCATCATGGCGAGAGCGGCATCGCCTTGTGCGTATTCCAAAGTGGCGGAACCACCGTGATGCGGATCGACATCCATGCCTTTGGACGGGTAGGCGCGATCGTATTGCACGAAACCCAGTTGTAAATAGCTTGGATTGCCGGCGCGACCTTGGGCGCGGATTTTGAAGTCGGGCACGCCGAAGGCATTTTGACGCAGTGCTGCATACGCTTGTTTTTCTTTGCCCTTCAAGGCGCCATAGCGCCATAGATCGACCAAGAACGGCGTCACAGGATCACCCGTCATTACATTGGTTTCATAACTGGCATAGCCCCAACGTGGCAACCATCCGCTTTGTTCGTGGACTTTCAAAACAGAATTGGCGATGTCTTTGGCGCGCTGTGGTCGTAGCAAAGCTAACATTTGATTTTGCGCGCGATAGGTATCCCACAGCGAGAAGAACTCATAGTAGGTTTCGCCAGTGCGTCTATCGGTCGTGTGAATCTGATTATCCCAACCACGATAGCGACCATCGACATCATTGCCCGTCAGTGGTTGTAGCAGTGTGTGATACAGCGCGGTATAAAACACGGTACGTTCATCTTGGCTACCACCAGTGATGCGTATGCTGTTCAATTCTTTGGCCCACATGGCTTGCGCTTTCTCGCGCATGGCATCGAAGCTCATCAGTGTCTCGCCGATTTTTCCTTCAGCGCCAAGATTGCGACGGGCGCCTTGGATATCGACATGCGAGATCGATGTCACCGCGGTCACACTTTTGTCACTACTCAAATCGAAACTAAACCAAGCACCGTGCGGACGCACTTCACCTTGTTGACTCAGACTACGCACACCTTCTTTACCACCAACTTCATTCCAGACGCCATGCGTTTTGAATGGGCGATTGAATTCCATGCGGTACCAGGTCGTGTACTTAGTGCCGCCACAAAAACTCAAGGTCACGATCTTGGCTTCCAGCGTATGATCGTCGATTACTTGCAAACTACTTCCAGCGACGGAGTGGCGTTCATTGGCCTGACCGACATTGACCAAGATATGGCCGTTGTTTTGATTCGCTGCAAAGGTGTAACGCTCAGCTGCAACCCGCGTCAGTGCAGTGTTTTCTGCGGTGATGCCACCATAGCTGGTTAATTGCATTTTGAAATAACCTGCCGTGCCAACTTCGCCATCGTGGGTGTAATTGGAGGCATATTTTTTGTGGTCAAACGAGCTCGCTTTGCTGGTATCGAAATCACCACCAGGACCTATGTTACCGGTGACGGGCAACACCGACAGTTGACCACCTTGCTCCCAGCATCCGGCACCAGATAGGAAGAAGTGACCGAAGCCGCGAATTTTAGGATCGGTGTAACGCCAACCTGAGTAATGTTCGCCAATCGGGCTCACTTGTATCATGCCAAACGGTGCCGAGGCACCAGGGAAGGTATTGCCGTCGTCTTGGGTGCCGATGAAGGTATTGACCGGAGTTTTGGCTAAGACGGCAATGGAACTCGAACCCGAACTCGAACTCGAATGTTGTGCGCTGGCGAGGGAAGTACTCGCCAAGATCATGAAAATGCTGCTAAGGCTAACAAGGGATTTGCACAAGCTGAGAGAAGATGGGAGTCGCATAGGTGGTCCTTGGCGAGAATGGGATGTTGGTGATGATACTGTTCGTTCGCTGGCTCGTATTCAACAAGCTTAAAGACACTGGGCCCCTGCCTGCGCAGGGGCGACCTCATCTAGTGATCGAGACGGTAGGGATGTGCCTCGGTATTGAAAGTCACTTTATTGAAATCCAGTGCGGATTTTGGTGCGAATAAGAGGTAGTAGTATTTGAAGGTTTCGGCGAAGACGAAGCTTTCCATGGAATCGGATTTCAAATCTGTACGTACGTCTTTGAGCGCAGCATAACCGTGCTCTACGCGGCAGCGCTTGACGAAATCATTAAAGAATTCTTTACCCATCACGCGGTATTTTGCATCACCGGTCGCTTGATGGAGGTAATAAGCGGATTCGATGATTTCAGGGCGTAAAGGGTAGGCTGCAGAGACGACTTTCATATTCACATAGTCGATTGCTTCTGGTTCTATGCCATGCAAGCGCCACATTTTCTGTCCTGAATCTTGCAAACGTTTAGCGCGTTTAAGATCTCCACCCAAGACCAATAAAGCCGGCATGAAGGCATCCAGCGCGCCATACACGCTGGCGGTGCGTTTGCCCGTATTCATATCGACGTAACCATACCAAAACTCTCCACGTACTTCTTCAGCGAGATGGTGGTTGATGGCTTTGATGCTGGTGTCCCACATCGCTTTACAATCTTGGTCGCCGAATAAGCGATAGCATAGATCGGAAGAGCGTCGTGTAGGGAAAGAGTGTCTTCGCCTGTGTAGATC